>JBFMHI010000047.1 GCA_040753085.1 bacterium
GTGCTATGGGTTAAGTTTCATCTCCTTTTCTACCGACAGCGTCGACATAAGAGCTTCCCCTCCCGCCCAGTTCACCCTCCCCCTAACCCACTCCCATCAAGGGAGAGGGAATTTTGCTTTGTCTCCCAACTAACTGCTTAACTTAGTTTTGAGTAGTTACCTTTGATGATACACCATCCCTAATCTGCAATCCGCCATCGAATCACTCCGGCGGCAGCTTCACGCAGGTCAACCAAAAGTCTTTGATGGTATTTACTACCTTCACGAAATCCTCCAGGTTGACCGGCTTAGTGATGTAGCAATTTGCATTAAGGTCGTAAACCTTGAAGATATCCTCTTCAGTCTTTGAGGTAGTCAGAACGATCACCGGGATACGTTTCAGATTTTCATCGGCTTTTATCTCGGCGAGCACCTCCCGGCCATCTTTCTTGGGCAGGTTCAAATCGAGCAAGATGAGTTCCGGACGAGGGGCATCAGCGTATTTACCCTTACGGCGCAGAAAGGCCATAGCCTCCACGCCGTCTTTAACCACGTGCAGGTTGTAACTCACCTTATTACCATCAAGGGCTTCCCTCATCAGGCGCACATCACCAGGGTTGTCTTCCACCAACAAGATCTCAACAGGCTTAACCATATTGTCCACCGATTCCCTCCTTGTCTGCTCAGGTAAAAGGCTGAAGGCTATCCACCTGAGCAGCCTTCATCCTTCAGCCTATCTACCGGTAGTCCTTTTTCACATCCCCCAAATCTTTATTTGCTTCCCCCGGTATGTTTCTTGCCGGCTAAAGATTTTCTCCTCCCAGGTCTTACTCTTGTCCCGGTCAAAAATCACCAGATGAGCTTCATCTGTCCCACAGCGGTCGGCATACTCCCAGGTCTGTTGGAGCCCTTTTCCAATGGTGCTGCTTAGAGAACCATTGACCAGCTTCAATTCGATCACTATTTGCTGCACACCACCAGGATAAGGCCAGATCAGCAGCAAATCAGTTCGAAGATGACCCAGACCGTACTCTCGCTCAATCCGGCCGCCACTATTGACAATCCTTTGCAGGAAGGCCTGAAGTAAAAGCTGCGGCCCGGGCTCCTTATAGTCAAACCGCTCTACCCAGTGCTTTGAGTGCTGGCGGAAAAATTGCTGGAAAGCCACCAGGAGCTTATCGGCGTCGAGACGGCCGTCTTCAGCCCGAATGTACCAAGACGGCTCCTGGCTGATGGTCAACTGGGTGGTATAGGTAAGCGCCCTGGGAATGACCTCCTGGTAGATCCGGTTGGCAATACGCAATTGACCCCTGGTGCTGATGAGACCAAGGTCTTCCACATATTGGACATCATCTTCGGACAACCGGTCTGGCTTTCCTCCTCCGGCTAAAATTGGTTCGATAACGCACCTAACTCGTTCTTCCTGAAGCTTATCGGCAAGCTGGTCAAGATGAGTTTCCCGCCTGAGGATAAGATTCTCTTTGGCCTCTATCACCATCTCAACTGTAATTGGTTGTGATCGCTCCCGGCCCCTGGTCATCTCGAAACAGGTCTCATAACCGAGGGCATTGACTAACCAAGGCTGTCCCTGGGTCAAATCCCAGATCATATCCAGTGTCTCGGAAGCAAACTGCTGTCCGGTCTCCTGGGTGTGTTGAGCGTAGAGGGTTTCAATTCCCGCCTGGTCAAAGTTGCCCAACCGCAAAGACTTAGCCTTGATGTTGAAGGCGCTGCCACCGGTGATGATGGCTTTTTCACGGTCCGAGTAAAGGCGGTAGTCTCGCACATCCCGCACCCCGCACAGCACAATACTCTGGGGAAAAAGGGACGGACGGTTGGGATACCCGGCCCGCAACTGCCGTAAGACTGAAATGAGGGTATCACCTATCAGGGCATCGATTTCATCTATCAGAAGCACCAGTGGGTTGGGGCTTACCTGGGCCCAGCGCCTGAGAATCTCCTCCAGGGCGCCCTCTCCCCCATATTTATTTAGCATATCCTCCCAGATATCATCTAAGAATGGGTCTCGCAGGAAATCACGGGCCTGCGAGGCCATTTTGCCCAAAATCGTTCTCATCCCCCGACTGACGTCTTCTCTGGCAGACTGGGCCATCTCCACGTTGAAGTAAAGGCGGCTGTACTTCCCCTCCTGATTCAGATAATCCATCAGGGCCAGCAAAGTCGAGGTTTTGCCTGTCTGACGGGGAGCGTGCAGCACAAAGTATTTCTTCTGGTCAATGAGAGTTAATATCTCAGCCAGATCGAATCTGGTTAAGGGAGGCAGACAATAATGATCCTCGCACCTGACCGGCCCGGCCGTGTTAAAAAAACGCATCAGCCTACCCTCCTCAATTGTTAATTGGTAACCGTTCAGCCACGGATGCACACAGATGAAACACGGATTTCCGTAAACCGTGTCCGGGAGTCGTGTCCGTGATTAGGTTGTAGGGACAACCCTTGTGGTTGTCCGCCTATGGGACGGACAGGGACAAGCTCTGTCCCTACAACTTCGCCTTCTGTCCTCTATTATTTATCCGTGCTAATCCGTGTCAATCAGTGGCTGAACGGTTACGTTAATTGTTAGTATACCCCATTATACTAATCCGGTCAAGCAGGATTTAGCTCTTCTGTGGCTTAAGGCCTCTGTCCCTGCCATCACGCCTTTATTGGCATGGTAAAATAAAAGGTCGATCCCTTGCCAGGTTCTGACTCCACCCAGATGCGTCCACCGTGGCGTTCTACAATCTTTTTACAGATGGCCAGGCCTACGCCGGTACCGGAATACTCAGCCCTGGTATGTAAGCGTTGGAATATTTGGAAAATGCGTTCGGCATATTCCGGCTCGATACCAATACCGTTGTCGCGGACTGAGAAGACCCACCCCTCCTTGATTTCGGATTTTGAGGCCGCCTTCCGCTTTTGGTATTCTGCCATTGACTTGACCGAGATATGGATGCGCGGCGGCTCTTGGCCGCGAAATTTGATGGCATTACTGATCAGGTTCTGAAACAACTGAACAAGCTGAGAGGCGTCGGTCATTATCGTCGGCAGGGGATCGTGAGTGATAATCGCCTCACTTTCCTTAATAGCCACCTGCAGGTTAGCCAGGGCATCTTCAAGGACAGCCGAGCAGTCGGCTGGCTCCAAAGACATGTCTCGCGTGCCGACCCGGGAATAAGCCAACAGGTCGTCAAGCAGCACCTTCATCCTGTTTGCCCCGTCTACAGTATAGCCAATAAACTCGTCGGCATTGGCATCGAGTCTGCCTTGGTAACGATCGGACAATAGCTGGACATAGCTGGCCACCATCCGCAAAGGCTCCTGCAGGTCATGTGAGGCCACATAAGCAAACTGCTCCAACTCGACATTGGAACGGGCCAACTCTGCCACGGTTTGCTCCAATTTTACCGCCGTTTGTTGGCGCTCGGTGATTTCCCGTTGAAGTTGTTCATTGGTCTTGGTGAGTTCGGCTGTCCGATTTTCTACCAGTTCCTCAAGTTGATCACGGTAGTTCCTCAATTCTTCCTCTGCTCGCTTGCGCGTGGTGATATCCCGGGTGACTCCCAGAATCCCTACCGGTTGGGTATCTTGATCGCGCAGGAAAGTCATGGTAGTCTCGACCCAGATGGTGGAGCCGTCCTTGCAAATCTCCTCCAACTCCAGCCTCCGTGAGCGGAACAGGTCCTTTGACTCCATATTCTCTATGGCCGTCTCTTCCGCCAGGGCCTTCATAACGACCTGGAAAGAGGCCGGGGTTAAAATCTCATCTATCCTCTGGGACAGAGCTTCTTCGACACTATAGCCCCGCAGACGGGCAATAGAAGGACTGATGTAGGTAAGCCGCAGGTTCATATCCATAGTCCAGATAACGTCTGTCACGTTCTCAGCCAGCAGACGATAGCGACTTTCACTTTCCCTGAGGGCATCTTCCGCCTCTTTGCGCTCGGTAATATTTTCAGCCACACATACCATCCCTTGAATATGGTTATCCGCATCCCGCATAATTGAACTCGAAAAAAGCACGGGTATCTCTTGGCCATCTTTGGAGAGATAAATGGTCTCTAAACTCTGGACAACCCCTTTCTTAATTAAATCGTCCACCCCGGCGCCCTTGAACGGTAATTCTTCTTTGGCTAAGATCTTTTCCAGCGGCTGACCGAACAGTTCTTCTTCCTGGTAACCTAAAAGGGCGCGGGTAGCGGCATTGACGGTTTGAATAATGCCGTCCGGCGAAACAACAATGAGGCTCTCGAGCATAGAGCGGATGATATTATCGGTGTATTCTTTACCTGAAATAATCTCATCTCTTGACTTATAAAGATCTCTCGTCATTTTATTGAAAGAAGCGGCCAATTCACCGATTTCATCCCTCGTCTTAACGGGCACCTTATAATTGAGGTCGCCTCCGGCCACAATTTCTGTTCCCATAACCAGCTTTTTAATAGGCCCACCTAAAAAGTATCTAATCAATAAAGCAATGACCAGAGAGGTAAGGAGGATACCCAGGGTAATTATTAATCCGGTGGTTTTCTTTGCCTCACTCAGTTTAGCCCTCATACTGTCCAGGGAAAGAACTAAATATATCTGACCGACCTCTTCGGTTTCTTTCTCTCCCGCCCCTAAAATCAACCCCTCTTCTTCCACCTCCTTAACCTTCTCAGTCAAGATAGGCGCCCTATATTCATTAATATATTTCGCCTCTTTTGCGCCTCCCTGAAACAAAATCTCCCCTTGGCTATCCTTAATCTCACAGAATATCACATCTTTTTGATCCAGAACGCCTTTAGCTATATTGGAAAGGGCTTCGGCGTCTTTAAGTAAGACCGGGTATTCGCTGCTGGTGGCTAAACTGCCCAGCAAGGCCTTGGCCCTTTCATCAAGCTCCGACAGAAGCGCCTCCCTTTCGTGGCCGACGAAATAAAGACCGAGAGCTAGGCCTAAGATAGCTACTGATAAGACAAACAGGGAAATAACCTTCTTGTCAATACCGAATCGCATCGGTCTCCTTTACACCTATTCTCTGGGGGTAAGTTATCATCTACCAAAAACCTCACTGGCTTCTTCAATAATTGCTGATGGAATTCTTATCCCCAATCTTTCCGCGGCTAACAGATTCAAGGAAAATCTTATTTTTCTCGGTCTTGAAGGTTGAATATCGGCCGGCTTTTCTCCCTCAAGTATCCTTAACGTAATCTCTCCGGCCTGCCTGCCTAACTCCTTGTAATCGCAGTCAAAAGAGATGAGCGCTCCGGCCTTAGTGTAAGATGAAGAAAGTCCGATCACTAGAAACTTTTTCCTTAGACTTTCTAGCAGGAGATACTCTATTGACTGAGGGAAATATATCTTAGAATCAGGAATCATCAGAAAACCGTCTATCTGCTGGGAAATCTCCTTAATCACTTTGGGGAACTCTTTTTCCGTATCAATTTTCTTGGTAATAAGTTGAAGTTCGAGCGCCTTACATAAGTCTAATGTTTCCCTGGATAGCGGGGTTGTTTTTGACGAATAAACCAGCCCAATGCTTTTTATATCCGGAAAGATCCTCTTAATTTCTCCCAGTTTAATCCTGGCGGAAATATCCAATGAGACCCCGGTAACATTCGGGTTAATAATTTTCCCCGGATCAAGAACCACGGAAAATACCACCGGAATGTTCTCTATCTCCTCTTTGGCTAATTTCAAGGCCTTTGTCCCTATGGTAAAAACTATATCAGGCCGTTTCTCTTTTATTCGTGAGAAAACTACTTTGGGTTCCTTTTCCTTTAATAAGTTGTATTCATCGGCCCACAAAGCCACGCCTTTTTCCTCAAGAAATTCCTTGAATCCTTGCCAGGATTGCTGGTAAGGTTCCAGATCTGATGAAAAGACAACAGACACCACTACCCGGTCAGCCGTCCGGGCTCGCTCAGACGCGTCTGTTATCTTAACCGCCCCTGCCTTCTCAGCCGCCAAGATTAAGATAAAAAATATTATCCCGCGTGATAAAATGATCATAAAGTGACACGCCCAAGAGTGGCCGAAGGCTCTCATAACTTATACCCTACTTTCAATAAAAAGTTCCGCCGGTTCTGGGGAATCTTTGTCTGCTTAAATTCTGTGCTGCACGGGTCAGCATAAGATTCATTAAAGAGGTTGTTAACCTTAGCCGTGATCTCCATATTCGGTAAGAGCCCCCGGCTAAATAGGCTGAAATTAGTAACCAGATAGGGGCTAAGCCATTCTTCCTCTTCGCTTACCGTTAGTCTTTTTCCCATATACTGAACTTCGCCGGTTAAGTAGACCCTGTCCTGAAAAAGAGGCAGACTAAGGCCGAGATTGGCCGAATTTCTGGGAGAATTAGCTAATTCCCGATGACTGCTTTCATCTTCTGTCTTCTGATAATTACAACTAAGATAGCCTTTAAGGCCATTCCATCTGCCTTTCAAGCTTAACTCAATCCCATTAGCCTTTGCCTTCCCTGTATCTTGGAACTGGAGTAGAGGTTCCTCAAAAGCCTCCTCTTCGATTTTCACCTGCGAAATTATATCAGAGAGATTGGTCCGATACAGGGAAAGACTGGCCTCTATCTTTCCCCCTATCCCTTGTTCAAAAACAAGCTCATAAGTCTTAAGTGTTTCAGGGGTAAGGTCCGGGTTAGGTTTCATGGTGGGGAAATTAGCCGGCTTAGGATAGCCGTCGTGGTAGTAGAGTTCATAAAAAGTAGGGGCACGAAAGGCGCTTCCGTAGAGCAACTTCAAGCTGCTATACTTGCCCGGATTGTAGACCACGCCGACCCGAGGATTGGTAGTTTCACCAAAGGTAGCGTAGTGGTCAATCCGGCCGCCTAAGGTAAGGGACAGATTCTCCCTTACCTTGTAGATATCCTGTAAATAAAAGGACCAGATATTCACCTGGTGTTTATCATCCAGATACTCAAAATAATACCCTGGCCCCCGTAGACCCTTCTCATAAGACCTCTGATGAATCCGGTAATGGCTCTGATATTCTCCGCCTACCACAAGTTGATTCTTCTCAGAGGCCTTCCAGTTTAATTGAACCTCTGAACCCACCCAATCAGCCCTGCTCCAATCTACTCCATCCTCTTTGTAGGGTTCTCCGGTTGCCTCGTCTTCCTTCCAGAAGATATAATCTCCATCAAAATAATAGTGATCATAGTAAATCCTGGCTAAAAGATTCTTTGTTTCATCTAACTCAGAATCATATTTCAATTCTACAAAGGAGTCTCCGTCAACCGTCTTAGAACGGGGGTCATTAAAGACTGTCTCATAAGCGCCGGTGGGGAGGCCTTTCTCCCGTTCGTTTAATCCGGCTTGAAGGCTTAGTTGGCCATAAGCCAGCTTCATAAAAAAGTCATAGGCCCCCTCCCCATCGCCATCTTCAAAAACACCATTATTGTGCTTTGGATCATTATCATCATATTCCGGGAAATAGAGGTCCTGTCCCTCACTGTCCATCCAATGGCCTGAGATAAAGACATCCACTCCGTTATCAAACATCCTTCCATAACTGAGGCCCCCCTTTTTTAACTGGTAACTTCCATAATTCCCGGCCACCTTTAGTCCATTAAGATCCGTCCCATTTTTGGTAACTGTGTTAATCACACCGAATAAGGCGTAGGTGCCATATAGGGCTGAGCCGGGACCTTTAACCACCTCAATCCTTTTTATTGAATCAATATCGATACTTAGGGGATTCTCCACGTCGCTGCCGCCATAGACAGGTTCATTTACGGTCACTCCGTCAATCATGACCAGAACTCGGCTGGAATAATCTCCAGGGATATAATATCCTCTTACGCCTAAGTGCGTATAACTTCTGTCATAAGTAACATAAAGACCCGGCACACCGCGCAAGGCCTCGCTTACGGTGGAGTAGCCGTAACGCTTAATCTCATCAGCCGTAATAACCGTCACTGAGGCCGGCGCCTCTCCGACTTTCTGCTCAAACTTTGCGGCGGCAAAGACTACCGGAATCTCTGTAAAAAGAATCTCCTCTCCCGTAATTTGGGTCAGCTCTTCCTCCTGTATCTGAGCAGCCCCAAGATTTGGCCACCACAAAAGCAAAATTGCCCAGATTAACAAATTTCGCTTCATCTTTTACCTCCCTTATTCATTTTAGAGTTACATATCTTGTTCACATTCATCATGATAGCCGCAGTTTCTTATGGTTATCATCCCTAATCGGGGGCCATATTCAAAGGTTATTCTGAGCTTCTTACTGGCATAGGCAATAAAAACCTCATTTCCTCCCACCTTGTATTTTGCCTTAACATTTGTCGCCTTATGGGTATTTAGGGCAGGATGGCGGGGGTTTGTGGAAAGAAAGGCGATCGCCTTATCAATCGCCTTTTGTTCCTTTACGGTTAGCTGTGAATAGCTTGTTAGGAATTTTATTTCAAAATTTGGTTGAAAGAGAGGTGTTAAAGAAGGCATTATAGTTGTTTCTTTAATTTTTTCAGAGCTGATTTTGGAGTTTTTGCAATAATGCCAGGGCGCATATCTTCATTTATTTCTCCTTCTTCCTGTTGCCATTTAGGACCCAGGGTTGTTGTCGGAAGACCGTCCATTCCTGGAAATTTTCTGACGGTCTGGACAGGATGCAAGATTAGGCAACCATTATCTTCAATGCATTCAAACAATGGTTCATTCTTGAATCCTGGAGGAAGTGTAATCCTTCCTCTTGAGTCTGTTTTTAGTATGACTGGTGAATTCATATATCCTCCTTCGTTAATAGTGGGTATATGGGTAAAGTAACATATTCAATGTTATCGGTCAAGTGCTTTTTGACTTTTTAGATCTCTTTTCAAATCTTCAAATGACCGCTCTCTCCAACTGAACCGAGACCAATTTGGACACCCCCGGCTCTTCCATGGTAATCCCGTAAAGGCAGTTGGCTGCTTCCATGGTCAATCGGTTATGAGTCACTACGATAAACTGGGTCTTTTTGGCAAACTCTCGCAAGAGCCGAATAAAGCGGGATATATTGGCCTCATCCAGGGCGGCATCTATTTCATCTAATAAACAGAAAGGACTGGGCTTGATCATAAAGAGGGCGAAAAGAAAGGCAATAGAGGTTAGAGACCTCTCTCCACCAGAAAGAAGAGAGATGTGGGAAAGCTTCTTGCCTTTCGGCTGGACAAAGAACTCAACTCCTGCCTCTAAAGGTTCTTCATCATCGGTCAGGAGTATCTTGGCATCACCGCCATCAAAGAGCCTCTTAAATATCTCGGAAAAGTTGTTCCTGATGGCTAAGAAGGTGGTTAAAAATTGTTCTTTGGAAGTTCGATCAATCCTGGAAATAAGTTCTCTTAGATCAGCCTGGGCCTTGACTAAATCATCCTTCTGGTTAAGTAGAAAATCCCTCCTTTTGATTAACTCTTCATACTCTCCCGGAGCAGCTAAATTCACTTCACCCAAGCCGGCTAATTTAGTCTTCAGTTCTTCAATCTCTTCCGATGGCAGATGGCAGAGTTCGGATTGGTCAGTGTTTAACTCCGCCATCCCGGGTACCCACGAAGTGGTGACGCCATCCGCCACTGGATTAGCTCCTAACTCATTTATTAACTGGCCATTAATGCTGCTGGCTTCAACCTCTACTTTAGCCCTCTCTAAGTCCAACGAGTGCAGTGCATCTTTGATCGAAAGGCCTTTTTTCCGGAGAAGATTTAGCTCGTTTTCTATTTGCCGGCAGCGCTGATCCAGGACCTTCTTTGCCTGTTCTTGTTGATCAATGGCGGCTTCTTTCCCAGATATTTCTTCCACTAAAGCCATTAACTCTTCCTGCCGCCTTAATAAGGATACCTCTTCTCTTTCTTGGGCTTCCTTTAAGTTCATTTCCCGGCCTGACAGTTCCCGGAGCGACCCTTCCAATTGTTCCTTCTCATTGTTTAAGCGGCTTATTGACTTCTCGACCTCTTGGCTTTGTTGAGTCAGGACAGCCAGACTGATCTTAGCTTGATTCAGGGATTCCCTTTTTTCCTTAAGCTCTTTTTGCCGGCGATCTAATTCTTGCTGACGCTCCCTTATTATGGCCTCTTGTTTTTTACCCTCCTGTTCTCTGGCTTCACATTGCCGAGTCAAACCCTCTCTTTGGCTGATCAAAACCTCCACCTCATGGGTTAATTCTCTTTGCTCAATGACCAGTTGATCCAGGTGAGAGATACAAGCAGTCAATAGGTTCTCTGAGGCCTCGACATCTTTATCTAAGGCCACCTTTTCCATCTCAGCCGCCTTTAGCCCGGCCTGAGTTATCCGGAGTTCTTTATCCAGTTCATCAAGCGCCGCCGCCACCTCTTTTCTTTCTTGCTCACCAATATGGAGATGACCTTTTATCTTATCAATAGCTACTTCCAGCTCATTGATTATCCGTCTTCGAGCCAGTAATCCGGTCTCCTTACTCTTACCTTTCCCCCCCTGGATCATTCCCCAGGGAGTAATGACCGTGCCGTCAAGGGTAACCAATCTACCGAGGGCGGATTGCGCACCCACTTGGTGGGTACCCGGGATGAGGAATGGTGGCTCGTCAAAGGAACAGACCGTAGAGGGCAAGAGATCTGTCGTTGGTGGTGTGAAATCGCCGATTTTACGAAACACCTCTGCTACGGGCATAGTATTCTGAATCAAAAGCACATCGGCCAATAAAAAATCCATCAGCCCTTGATACTCCGAATCTACTTTAACCAGGCCCCGCAACCACCCTATTATCCCCTCATCATTCCCCCATCGCGGGTACCCAGGAAGTGGGTGCGCCATCCGAAATCCGCCTTCCAACGGGATCTTGTCTAAGACGAATAAAGTCACCCGCCCTTTCTCTTCCAGATAATTCAAGATATTGGCTGCCTGTTCCGTGGTTTCCACCACTACCGCCTCCAGGGCTCTATCCAGAACTGCTTCCAGGGCTGTTTCATATTCGGCCGGCACAGAAATAAAATCCGCCATAAGTCCACGCACACCAGGAAAATCAGCCTTAAGCACCGCTTTTGTCCCCTCGGAATAACCGACTAATGACTTCTCTAATTCCCTAAAAGTCTTAATCTTAGCATAGCCGGCTTCAAGCTGCACTTTAAGTGAATTCACCTCCCGCTCAAGTTTACATAACTCTTCAGAAACACCCTCCCTTTCCTTTTTAAGATCAGCGATCCTTCCCCTGCTCTGCTTAATCTTGTCCTCCTTGATTTGCACCCTTTCTTTAAGACCCACTATCTTTTGAGTTAATTCCTGATGCCTGTTTCCCTCTTTAATCCGGCGTTGTAAAACAACCTCTGCTTCCCCTTTCTTTCTCTTTTCCTCTTTAGACAGATTAACCAGCTCGTGCTTGATGCCTGCCGTCTCATTAAGATAATCAATCAGGACAGACTTGGCCTCCTCTAACTGCCTTGACTCCCCGGCTATCCCCTCTTCCGCCTGGCTTAACGCTTCCTCGATTTCAGCCAGATTTAACTGGTTTTTCTGGAGCTCTTCCTTAAGCCTCTCCCCTTCCCTTTTCTGATTAAACGCTTGCTCCTCATTTTTCTTGACAGATCTCTGCAGGTATTCTATTCGAGCCTGGGTCTCCTTAGCCTTTTCTTGCCACGAAGAAAGCCTCTCTTTAGACCCAAGGATAAACTTCTCCAGTTGATGACGCTTCTCTTTATCTTCAGTTATTGATTCCCTGAATTTGAACAACAGCGACTTGCTCTTTTCTCTCCGGTCACTTTCCTCGGCTAAAGCAGCTTCCAAGCCGGTGGTGTCTTTCTCTATCTCGGCGACCTTACCCTTTAAGTGGTCAATCTTATGGACAAGCTCAGCTTCTTTCCTTTTTAGATAATGATACCTGGCCGTATTTAGCTTAATTTCTAACTCTCTTATTTTTGATTTCAGGCTTTTATACCGCTCAGCGCGCTTGACCTGTCTGGCCAGCGACTTTTCCTGCCGCTCTATTTCCGAAAGGATGTCATTTAATCTCAATAGATTCTGTTCAGCCAGGGCCAATCTGGCCCCTGCCTCTATTTTTTTATTCTGGTAAACCTTGACTCCGGCGGCCTCTTCAAAGATATGGCGTCTCTCCACAGGCTTACTTCTCAGGATGGAATCCACCCTCCCCTGCTCTATCAAAAAATACCCTGTTTCCGAAAGCCCGGTATCGAGGATGATCTCTTGAATATCTTTCAATCGGCAGGGCCGATTATTGAGGAAGTATTCCCCTTCTCCTGACCTGAAGAGTCGTCTTTTTATCTCCACCAGATTTTCGATTTCGGATGGCGCACCCACTCCGTGGGTACCCGGGATGGCAGATTGCGGATTGCCGATGGCGGATGGCAAATGGCCGATGGCGGATGGTGAATGGCCGATGGCGGATGGCGAATGGCCAATGTCGGATGACGGATTGCCAATGGCGGATGACTGATGGTAGATTTCGGATTGCGGATTGCGGATTGCGCACCCACTTCGTGGGTACCCGGGATGGCCGATGTCGGACGGTAGATGGCTGATTTCAGATGGTGAATGGCCGAGGGTGGATGGCAGATGGCCGATGGCGGATTGGCTTTTCAGCCCCACTGGACCGGCTTCATTTTGTGGTTTCGGGTTATTAAGCCGTAGGGTAACCTCGGCCATTCCAAGGCCATGACGATTAGGGGTCCCATTGAAGATGACATCAGTCATTGTCTTACTTCTGAGCCAACCAGCCACCTGCTCGCCAAGAACCCACCTTATCGCCTCCACAATATTACTCTTCCCACAGCCATTAGGCCCCACCACCGCCGTTATTCCAGGAGCGAATTCAAACCTTACCCTTTCAGCGAAGGATTTAAAACCTATAATCTCTACTTCTCTTAATAATGCAGCCATAACTTGTATTTTTAGCATATTTTAACAAAAAAGTCAACTGGATTTTTGGTAATACCGTCCACCCAGTCCACAGAAGGCCACTCGCCGCCTCTTGAGCGTGGCCCGTGGCCGAAACGACGAATCAGGCCAAAAAACATATTGACAAAGGGCAAGCAAAGATGTTATATTGAATTATCATACAGGGGGAAATATACCATGAGAATTGAGGCCAAAGGCTGGACCGATATTGGGCTAACCAGAGAAATCAACGAGGATTCTTTTGACGTCTCTTTCCAAGGAAAGGAATGCCTGTGTCTACTGGCTGATGGCATGGGAGGCGGGCCACGGGGTGAGATAGCCAGTCAACTGGCGGTGAGAGGGATTAAAAAATTCATCCAAACCACCCCCAAAGAAGAGGAGCTTACCCTGGAACTTGAAGATTTCATTCTAAAAAGAATAGAGGCAGCTATCTTAAAGATAAATAAGATGCTTTACCATAAGACATCTGAAAATCAAAATCTGGCCGGCATGGGCACAACCATCGTGGCTGCTTACTGCGACAATAAAAGGCTTTATTTAGCCCATGTAGGCGATAGTCGTTGTTATCTCATCCGTTCAGGCGAGATAATGAGATTGACTAAGGATCATTCCTATGTCCAGGAATTATATGATAAAGGGATTATTGCCGAAGACCAGATAGACTCCCATCCGAAAAAGAACATTATTACCCGGGCACTGGGAGTGGAAGCAGAGGTTAAATCTGACAGTAAATCTTTAACCGTTCAGGATAAGGATATATTCTTACTCTGTTCCGATGGTCTGACCGGCAAGGTTAAAGACCGCGAGATTAAAGAGATCATAGAAATATATAGAGATGATCTGGATACCGCGGCCAGGGTGTTGATTGATCTGGTCAACAAGAGGGGCGGAGATGATAATACTACCTTCATTTTACTCAAGATCACCGAAGATAGAAGATTTGCCCTTATCGCCTCCTGGTTGACAAGAAATCCCGCCCTCTTTGTTTTATTAACAATGGTGGTTGGACTTATCGGGGGAGGGATAGCCTCTTATGCCAGATTCGCTTTTGCCCCTTATCTTCAGGAGAAAGTGATACCCCTTAGCGCTTATCATAAAGAGCCAGAAGAGGCAAAATCAATATCAGACACCTCTGTGACCGGGTTTGTAGGGGCAGGCCCCCGTGCCTCCCCTGATATGGGGGCGGCAAAATCAATATCAGACACCTCTGTGATAGGGTTGGCCAAAGAAATAGCCGTCAGAGATAAAGAAGCCGAGGGGCAAAAGGCTGAACCTGCCGGCATAGAGCTTACTACAGACCAACAAATATCAGGCACTCCACCTCAACAAGCCCCTCAAATCCAGAGGGCGGCTCTTAAAGAGAAACCAAAGGCCGTAGAAACAACTCCCAAAATAGTGGCTGAACAAACTCAAGCCCCTCTGAAGACCAAGAAAGAGCCGGTTACTGAAAGGAAGGGTAAATTCGTTATTCAGGCAGGCGCCTTCACCAGCGAAAAAGAGGCCTGGCAAAGGGTCGCTTTTCTCAGGAGCCGTTATTTAAAAGAAGAAACAGATATTGTTTACCTGGCCGGTCCTGTTAAGGTCAAAGGGCAAAATTGGTATAGGGTCCTTTTAGGCCCCTTTCCCAACAAGGCTAATGCTAACAGATTGCTTCAGCAAATAGAAACTCAAGATAGAGCAGAGGCTTTTGTCCGTGAGATGTCCCCTGCGGACAGATGACAGAAGTCAGAGGAGCTGACCTCTGACCTCTGGCATCTGACCTGAGACAGAATGAGCCAGAAGGCAAGACAGATAAAATGTTATAAATGCAGACACTTCAAGATTACCTGGGACAGCAACTTTCCCTATGCTTGCCAGGCATTTAACTTCAAATCAAGGTACCTGCCATCAATGACCGTATTTGAAGCCAGCGGCCGGAAGTGTGAGTTGTTTACACCTAAGCCAGTAGCCGACAGACAATAAGAACTCACATCCATAAGTATAGCCCAACATTGGCGTTATCCGTGAGAATTATTCGCCTACGTTGATCATCGTTTCGGCCAGTCGGGATAGAGTCCGCTGTCCACACCGTCTATACAGTCCACAGAAGGCAGCTCGCCGGCTATTAACCGTCGACCGTCTTAAAGTGGTCGAAACGATGACCAGCACCCAAAAAAAAGCGGAGGGAGAAAATGGGATTTGATTCTGGACTTCAACCAGGCGAGGGATCGCCAAAAGCCAGGGAGTATGAGATTATCATTGTAGGCGCTGGTCCGGCCGGCCTTACGGCAGGGATATATACTGGACGGGCGCGCATCCCTACCTTGTTGATAGAAAAAGGGGGTGCAGGTGGACAGGCCCTCTTAGCGGATTGGATTGAAAACTATCCTGGATTTCCAAAAGGGATATCAGGGTCTGATTTGATGAGCCAAATGGAGGAACAAGCCCTCAAATTCGGCCTGAAAAGGATAAGCGAAGAGGTAACCGGCCTGATGGAAAGAGCGGATAAAAAAGGCTGGGTGGTTAAGACCGCGGCCGGAGAATATAAAACCCTGGCCGTAATCATTGCTGCCGGGGCTCAGCCGGCTAAATTGGGTGTCCCGGGAGAGGATGAACTGCGGGGTAAAGGGGTTTCATATTGTGCTACCTGCGATGGGTTTTTCTTTAAAGACCGTGAGATAGCCGTGGTTGGCGGCGGAGATACGGCTGTTACCGAGGCATTGTTCCTAACCAGATTTGTCTCAAAACTGACTATTATCCACCGCCGGGATCGACTTCGGGCCGCTAAGATCCTCCAGGAGAGGGCGCTTAATCATCCCAAGATAGATTTTGCCTGGAACTCGGTGGTGACCGAGATCTTAGGTGATGAGAGGCTGGCCGGCGTGCGGATCAAGGATGTTAAGACCGGCCGGGAGAAGACGCTTTCCCTTTCCGGAGTCTTCATCTTTACCGGCTTACGGCCTAACAGCCACTTCCTGACAAATCTAATAGACCTGGATGAAGGCGGTTATATTATCACCAATGAAAAGATGGAGACCTCGCGAGGGGGTATCTTTGCCTGCGGGGACATCCGTTCAGGTGTATTTCGTCAAATAACCACTGCCTGCGGTGATGGAACAGTGGCGGCCCTTTCGGCCCAGCACTATGTAGAGGAATTATTCAGGTAGATAGGCTGAAGGCCGAAGGCTGAAATTCTTATCAGCCATATTTTTCTTGACAGAAAGGCGCATATCATGTATAAATTTCTACCAAGGGGGGAAGGGCGCTTATGGAGCAGATGAAAGAACCATTGAGATACTTAGAGAATGCAAAAGAGATATTAAAAAAATCGTCTATTGAGGATGACATATATCTCGATAAAAAATATGTAAGGCAGGCGATGGGAGCAGCTTATATCGGCATCTTAGAGGCAATTAATGAGTTATTATTGCAGAAAGGGTATACAAAAAAAGAACTTCCCAAAAAGGTCGAAGAATATGAGAAGGCTTTAAAAAGAGAGTTTGGGGCTTATAACGGGAGACTTTTAAGAGAGTTTGATATGCTCTATGATACCCTGCATATATGGGGATATTACAGAGGAACTATTACCAGTGTTCTAATAGTTAAAGATGCCCTCAAATTGGCGAGGGCGTTTATTGAAAAGCTCAGTAGAGCAGTAAAATCTTAATCGGAGAAAGGAGGCATTTTTATCTTGACAAAATAGCCTTATCCTCTGCTATTTATATGCCCGAGTAATCGTTCACCACAGAGACACTGAGACACGGAGAATGATTTTAGAAAAAGCACTTACAGAGCAAATAATTGGGTCAGCGAACCGTTCAGCCACAGATGCACACAGATGAAAGACGGAAAATCCGTGAGCCGTGTCCGTGATTCGGGTCTGTCCTTAGGCTGTAGGGACAACCCTTGTGGTTGTCCGTCTACGGAACGGACATGGACAAGCACGGACAGGGACAAGCCCTGTCCCTACAC
>JBFMHI010000048.1 GCA_040753085.1 bacterium
TTAAACTTACTGTGGTAAGCTCTCTTCGTCAAGATTTAGCGATTTCAGAGAAGCGTCCAACGATGCACAACATATTGGGTTACAGGGAGTTCTGGTGAAATTGAGTTTTCATATTCACGTTATTATACTAAATCAGATCGTGCGATATTCAATCCACAATTTATTGAGAGCGACAAAGATGACAAAAATTATCCTTACGTTGAAGAAAAGACTGGAAGAAAGTACGGGTCTTTCGATTTTACACAAAAAGGGGCGGGACCTGCCCGGCAATTTGGGGACAAAACTTTAACGCCTCCAGCGGGAAAACACTGGATTTGGTCTCAGGACAAGATCGAGGGAGCAATGAAAGAAGGACGAATTATCTTTACCAAGAATGGCGTGCCGAGAATAAAAAGATATTTAGATGAAAAGGAAGGCAATTATGTTGGTGATTTATGGATTGATAATGAAGTTACCCCATTATCAGCCAATGCTTCGGAAAGAGTCGATTATCCTACCCAAAAACCGGAAGCCCTCTTGGGGCGTTTAGTTGAGGCATCATCCAATGAAGGCGACCTCGTTGCAGATTTCTTCTGTGGTTCAGGCACGACATTAGCCGTCGCTGAAAAATTAGGGCGTAAGTGGATAGGCTCAGATTTAGGTCGGTTTGCTATCCACATTTCCCGAAAACGCCTTATTCAGGTTCAGCGTGAAATGAAAAATTCCGGCAAAGATTTCCGGGCGTTTGAAATACTTAATCTTGGTAAATACGAGCGTGAGCAATATATCAGTGTTGATGTTAACCTTCGCGAACAGGAAAGGCAAAAGGTTCTTGAGAGAAAAGAAAAACAATACGTCGAACTGATTCTCTCCGCATATAACGCTCAAGCGGTTGATTCCTATAATTATTTTGTCGGCAAGAAACGGGATCGTCTTGTCGCTGTCGGGCCTATTTCAACGCCGGTGTCATCAGCTTTTGTGGATGAGGCAATCAAAGAAGCCCAGGGAAAAGGAATTACAAAATTCGATGTTCTCGGATTTGATTATGAGATGGGGCTTGATTTTGCCGAACTTAGCCGTCAGGGGGTTGATGTTCAGTTTAAGGTTATTCCACGGGAAGTATTTGACCGCAGGGCTGTTGAAAAAGGTCATGTAAAGTTTTATGACGTTGCGTATATTGAAATAAAACCGATTATCAAGGGGCGCGGGAATAATAAGACCGTAGCGGTCGAATTGTGCGATTTTAGCGTGTTTTATAATCAGGACAGCGTTGAAGAAACAGAAGGTTCTCTCAAGGAAGGCGGTAGCAAGATTGTTATTGAAAACGGACAGGTTATCAAGGTTTCAAAAGATAAAAAGACAGCGGTTGTAAAAAAAGAAGTTTTGACGAAGAAATGGACGGATTGGGTGGATTACTGGTCGGTTGATTTCAATATGGAAAGCCGGAAAGAAATTGTCCGGACAATCAATCCTGATACACAAGAGGAAAAAGAAGAATGGACAGGCGGGTATATTTTTGAAAATGAATGGCAGTCATTCAGGACAAAGAAGGACAGGAAACTCGAGCTTGTGTCCGCAGAAAAGGAAGTATCAAAAGGTCGGCGTAAGGTCGCTGTTAAGGTCGTCGATATTTTCGGCAACGACACAACAAGAGTTATTGAGGTTAATATTTCATAATGGCACTGCATAAAAAATTTCCCAAAGATAAGTTTGCGATTTTAGAGCCGGAGATTCGCTGGTTTCCGGCGGATGAGGCTTTGCGTGAGCAGGGTTATGAAAAACTGCTCCCGCCCTTTGTGCCGGAGCTTAGGAAAAAAGTTAAGGAGTGGCGGGATACAGGGTATGATGGGGCAAGCCCGACCTCGAAGGCTCTTTTGAATTGGTGGTTTAAGCAGGAGCATTTGGCTTATGGGGCGGATGGTGATACCTTCTTATTTCAGTATTACTTTGCCCAGCGTGAAGCGGTTGAAACGATTGTCTGGCTTTATGATGTTTCGGGTGTCCGAAATAAATATGACCTTCTTCCTTTTGATTCTCTGGGCCGGGTAAGCCCGAATATGTTTGATGAGGACTGGCTGAGACTTGTTATCAAAATGGCGACCGGAAGCGGTAAAACAAAAGTAATGAGTTTGCTTCTGGCATGGTCATATTTCCATAAACTTTATGAGCGGGAGTCAGAGCTTTCCCGGAACTTTCTTTTGATCACGCCGAATATTATTGTCCTTGAGCGCATCAAGACCGATTTTGACGGGTTAAAGATATTTTATCAGGATCCTGTTTTGCCGGATAACGGCTATGAAGGAAGAAGCTGGCAGGATGATTTTCAGATAACTTTGCATTTGCAGGACGATTTAACGGCGATTTCTCCGACCGGTAATATATTTCTTACTAACATTCACCGGGTCTATGAGAGCGATGTTAAAGAGGCGTCTTTTAACGATGAGGATTTAACGGATTATTTCTTAGGTCAAAAGCCGGTCTCAAAGACAAACGAGTCATTGATTGAATTAAGCAACGTGGTTCGGGATATTGACGAGATGGTTATTTTTAATGATGAAGCGCATCATATACACGACCCGAAGATGGCATGGTTTAAGTCCATTCAGGATATAAATAATAAACTCAAGCTAAAGGATAAGCAAATCGCTTTACAGATAGATTGCACCGCAACGCCGAAGCATAATAACGGCGGGATTTTTGTTCAGACTATTTCGGACTATCCCCTTGTTGAGGCAATCCACCAGGGCGTTGTTAAAACTCCGGTGTTGCCGGATGAAGCAAGCCGAGGGAAATTGCGGGAACGCCAAAGCGCTATATTTACCGAAAAATATGAAGATTATATCAATCTTGGCATTGCAGAATGGCGGAAGACGTATAAAGAGCTTGAACCTACCGGGAAAAAAGCGATTTTGTTCATCATGACGGATGATACAAAGAACTGTGATGAGGTGCAGGCATATTTGGAAAAGAATTATGCCGATCTAAACGGTAAGGTCTTAACGATTCACACTAATAAAAGCGGTGATATAACCGAAAAGGTCACCGGCAAAGCCAAAGAGGAGCTTGACCGGCTTCGTAAGCAGGCGAATGATATTGACAGACGGGAAAGTCCTTATGAAGTTATTGTTTCCGTCTTAATGTTAAAAGAGGGCTGGGACGTTAAGAATGTGACGACGATTGTCGGGCTTCGGGCGTATTCAGCACAGTCGAATATTCTGCCGGAGCAGACGCTTGGCCGCGGCTTACGCCGGATGTTTTTCGGCCGGGAAGATGTTGAAGAATACGTCAGTGTTATTGGCACTCCGGCTTTCATGGATTTTGTCGAGTCTATAAAAGCTGAAGGTGTTGAATTGGAAAAGCGGAAAATGGACTCAACGACAAAAGCGGTCACACCGACAGTTATTGAAATTGACCATAATAATCCAAAGAAAGATATTCACCGGTTGGATATAGAGCTTCCTATTCTAACTCCGAGGATTCAACGGGAATATAAGAACTTGGCAGACTTAAAACCTGCCGGATTCAAGAACGCAAAGCTCAAGGTAAAGCAGTTTAACGAACAGGAACAGCGCGAGATTGTCTTTAAGCACGTTGTCGAGGAAAAGATTCATCATACGACCATTCTTGAAAGCAATATTGAGCCGAATTATCAGAGCGTTATCGGTTTTTTTGCCCATAGCATTATGCGGGAGCTCCGCCTGTTCGGATGTTATGACGTTTTATTCGGCAAGGTAAAGGACTTTGTGCAGATGTATCTATTCGAGGCAGGAGTTGACCTTGAGGATAAAAACATATTAAGAAACCTATCGGAACTTGAAGCGACAAAAACGATACTCGAAACATTTAAAAAGGCGATTAACGAGTTGACGGTTAAGGATGTCGGAGACGCCGAGATAAAGAATTATATCAAGGTGAGCAATAGCCGGCCATTTGTTGTGAATGACAGGGCTTATCTGGTGCCGAAAAAGAGCGTTTTTAATCGAATTGTCGGCGACAGCCAGTTTGAACTTGATTTCGCCGATTTTTTGGAGCGATTGAGCGATGATGAGGTTGTTTCGTTTACAAAGAATTATTACGAAGTGCATTTCAAGATAGACTATAAAAATGCAGATGGAACGATTGCCAATTATTACCCGGACTTTTTTGTTAAGACTGATGATAAAACAGTTTATATCGTTGAAACAAAAGGGCGTGAGGATTTAGACGACCCCTTAAAGATAACAAGGCTTGCCCAGTGGTGTGATGACGCAAATAACCGGCAGAAGAAAATCGAATATAAAATGTTATACGTTAAGCAGGAAGATTGGGACAAATACAAACCAAATAATTGGAATGATATAATTCAGGTGTTTAGTCCGGCAGAGTCCGGTTTGCCCCGTTAGAGAATTTCGTTTTCTCTCAGGGGTGTGCTGATGATGGCTTTAACTTGCCGTCAGCTTGGGAATCGGTAACCACCGATAAAAGTCGAAAGCGTTCTCTAACGGGGTGAACTTTAACGGAGGATAAAATGAACAATTTGAATATTTTTAAAAATGGTTCTGCCTGGATGCGGGCAGATTTTCATCTTCATACCAAGGCTGATAAAGAGTTTTCTTATAAAGGCAAAGATAGTGAGTTTATTTCTGCCTATATCGAAGCTTTGAAGAAAGGGGATATACGGATAGGCGTTATTACGAATCACAATAAATTTGATTTAGAAGAGTTTAAAGCATTAAGGAAAAACGCATTAAAAGAAGAAATTTGTTTGTTGCCGGGCATAGAACTTTCTGTGAATGACGGTAAGAGCGGACTTCATGTTTTAGTCGTTTTTAACGACGATTGGATTGCAAATACAGAAAATAAAGATTACCATTACTGGCTATGGATTAGACGAGTTTGAGGTTGATCGAGTGAGGCTTTTTGAAAATAAGGGCATCATCAAGATACAGGATGAAAGACCACTGGTCACTATAGCCGGAATGCTCCTCTTCGGTAAGGATGTCTCAAGGTTTCTGCCCCAGAGTTGCATCAAGTTGGTCAGGTTTAAGGGAATAGAAGTCGGCGGCGATTTTATTGACCATAAAGAGATTTCCGGGATACTGCCTGAACTGATAGAAGAGGCAATAAGATTTGTTAAGCGACATACCAATTTGGGAAGGATGATAGAGGCAATGAGGTCTCCTGACATCCCTGAGTAATTAGATAAGGTAGTTAGGGAGGCGTTAGTTAATGCTGTTGTCCATCGTGATTATTCGATAAGAAATAGTTACATCAGGCTCTTTATCTTTGATGACCGATTGGAGATTCGCAGCCCTGGTAGACTTCCTAATGCCGCTTCTCTTGAAGAACTTCCACTGGGTGACCATCACCCTCGTAATAAGCTTCTTTTCTCTCTCTTAGAAGGGCTTGGTTACGGAGAGCGAATAGGAACCGGTATTCCCAGAATGATCAGACTGTGTCGGGAAAATGGGTATAAAAAGCCGGAATTTAAAGAAATAGGCGAAGAATTCTGGGTTACCCTTTACGGAAGGAAAATATGAGCCAGGAGTTAGAAATAGTTATTGCTTCAGGAAATCAAGGTAAGATCGAAGAGATCAAGGACATTCTGAAGGATTGGAGGGTCAAGATTCTCTCTTTGCGGGACTATCCTGATATGGCTCCGATTGTAGAGGATGGACGGACCTTTGAAGAAAACGCGGTTAAAAAGGCTGAAACGGTATGCCGGTTCACCGGCAAGATTGCTTTGGCCGATGACTCCGGCCTGGAAGTTGATGCCCTAAATGGTGCGCCAGGCGTGATGTCGGCCAGATATGCCGGTGAAGGAGCCACTAAAGAAGCTCTAAACAAAAAGCTATTGAAGGCTATGGAGGATGTTCCTGAGCAGAAACGGACCGCTCGCTTCCGATGTGTTATGGCGATTGCTCAACCAGACAGGCAGACTCAAGTTGTTTCAGGGAAATGTGAAGGGATAATTGCTCACGCTATGCGGGGCGATTACGGTTTTGGTTATGATCCTGTTTTTGTAGTCCCTTCCTTTGGAAAGACTATGGCGGAATTAGGCGGGGAAATAAAAAACCGGATAAGTCATCGTGCCCTGGCCCTTCAAAAAGCCCTCCTTATCCTGCACTCAGTTTTTCAGGAAGGCGCTAATGATTAATCTCTTTGCATTTGTGAAAGAAACCAGTGAAGTCGTTGATGAACCTCTTCGGGGATAGAGCCTTGTCTTTGTCTTCTGACCAGTTTTATGGTTACTTTAAAAGTGGATAAAAAGGCCTCACAATTCTGACAGCCAAGTAAATGATGATCAATGGCCTGACAAAGCTCGCGGGAGATCTCTTCATCTATATAATTTGAAAGTAACTTCCGTATATCTTCGCATCTCATAATTCACCCTCTTTCAATGGCGGATTGTGGACTGCGGATTTCGGATTAAAAATAAGGGGGAAAGTTCGCCCTCCGAAATCCGCAATCGGGCGAAGACTTAAGCTACCTTAACTTCGATCTCCTTTGGCCTGGCTTCTTTTGCCTTAGTCAGATTTATCTCCAGGACTCCATCTTTGTAAGAAGCTTTGGTTTCTTCGGCTTCAACCCTGGTCGGAAGAGAAATGCTTCGAGCAAAGGAGCCGTAAGACCGCTCGCAGCAGTAATAATCTTCCTCTTTAACTTCCTTATCACGCTTCAGTTCTCCCCTAATGGTCAGGACGTCGTCTTCCAGGGATACGTGGATATCTTTCTTGTCAAGTCCAGGAAGCTCAGCCTTGACAGTTAGATGATCACCCCGATCTAAAAGATCCACCGCCGGCGTAAAACCACTGTATCTCCAACCAAAGGGCCGTTCCAATAAGCGCTCTAACTCGTCGCCAAAATCCCATAAGGTACTTACTCTCTTCGCTGGTCTAAAAGGACTCCATTTAATAAGAGACATCTTTGCCACCTCCTTTCTGTTTAACCTTTTTTCGTAACCGTTCAGCCACAGATGAAACACGGAAAATCCGTGAGCCGTGTCCGTGATTCGGGTCTGTCCTTAGGCTGTAGGGACAACCCTTGTGGTTGTCCGTCTACAGAACGGACATGGACAAGCACGGACAGGGACAAGCCCTGTCCCTACACTTCCGCCTTCTGTCCTGTGTTATTTATCCGTGCTAATCCGTGCAGCTATACCTGAATGGTTACCTTTTTTCTTCTTTCAATATGTTAGATGCAGAATTCCTCTAAGGGATTCAAAAAAAATAGCCGATAGGGAAAAAGAAGGGGGGAAGCCCGGCGGTAGGATAAATAACCAGATAGCTGATAGGCGAGCAGGAAAAGATAAGACCCTCTTGGCGTAACTACTCAGCCACTAAGGCACAAAGATTACAAATATTCTCTTCGTGCCTTAGTGGCTTTGTGGCTGAGTAGTTACCTCTTGACTACTAATTGGGCTGTTAACCGAGGATGTGACCAGGCTGGATATTGTATCCACGAAGGAACTCGGCGTCGGAAAGGCGGCTCTTGCCAGGCATCTGAAGCTGTAATAGATAGATGGTTTGCCCTTCACCACAAGTGACCATTATCTCTTTTTTCGGGTTGAGAGAAACCACCTGACCAGGCTCTGCTCCGGACGTCCTTTGGCTGAGCATCGAGGGTAAAGTCCGCCAGACCTTTAACCTTTTCCCATGCCAATAGGTATAAGCCCCTGGCTTTGGATTTAAACCCCGAACCAGGTTATGAATATGGCTGGCAGGTAGATGCCAATCAATGATTCCGTCTTCCTTTTCTATAAGGGGGGCAAAACCGGCCTGGGCTTCATCTTGCTTTTTCCGGGAAGCTTTTCCTTGTTTGATCAATCTTATTGTTTCTACCAGCAGTTCCGCCCCTCTTCTGGATAATCGAGCCTCAAGCTCACCCGCTGTCTCTTCAAAGGTGATTTCGGTTTCAGCCTGAAGAACAATATCTCCGGTGTCCAGGCCTTCATCCATCCACATGGTAGTTACGCCAGTTATAGTTTCCCCCTCGATGATCGCCCAATTAATGGGAGCAGCGCCCCGATATTTAGGGAGAAGAGAGGCATGGAGGTTAAGACATCCATAAGGGGGAATGGCGAGTATTTCCTTAGGCAGGATCTTCCCGTAGGCTACAACCACAATTAGGTCCGGAGCTAATTCCTTAAGCGTGTCTACCGCTTCCTCCGTCTTTAAAGAAGTAAATTGCCAGACCGGGATATCCAGAGTTATGGCCAGATCTTTTACCGGCGGAGGTTTGAGATGGTGTCCCCGACCGGCTGGGCGATCAGGCTGGGTAACCACACCGATTATTTGATCTTCGCTGTTTATTAATTGTTTTAAGGACGGAAGGGCAAAATTCGGACTGCCCATAAAGATGATTCGCATCTTTTTGCCTTCTCTTGACTATTGAGGCTATTACCGCTCGACGAAAGTTCCTGAGCGGTTTCAGCAGGGTTCGAGGATTCAAGGGTTCCGCCCAGGAACTTAGGCCGTGTGGTCCTATAATACCACACCAGGACCTCTGTTGTCAATTAAAAAGGCAATCCAACCGAAATCTTAGCCGGCGAAGAGATTCAATCGTGGATCAAGAAACAAATGGTTATTTTCTTCTTCATTGGATTGATTCTTTGTGGGGATATATAGTTGATAATCCCTGATTTTTTTATCCAGGGTAGGTCTGGATATCTTAAGGATACGAGCCGCTTGACTCTTATTCCCTTTGGTTTTATCCAACACTTTTTGAATATGAGTCTTTTCTATTTCCTGTAAACCGAGACTTACTTCATACATCTTACTCACCTTTACAGAAGTCTCACTTAATAAGTGTTTGATGCTCGATGCTCGATCCTCGATGCTCGATGCTTAATGCTCGATCCTCGATGCTCGATCCTCGATGCTCGAGGTTCGATGCTCGATGCTTGAGGTTTGATGCTCGATCCTCGATGCTCGATCCTCGATGCTCGAGGTTCGATGCTCGATGTTTGATGCTCGATACTCGATGCTGATAAAGGATACAGTATCCAGTATCGAGCATCCAGTATCGAGTATCGAGCATCCAGTATCGAGCATCGAGTTGCGGGGTAATACTATAACGAGGGGGAGACAGGGGCCTTAATTAATAAGGGTGTGTCTTGGAAGCAATCTCCCCCTCGTTAAAAATTAGGTGCCCATAAAGGGGAGAGGGGCCTGGCTTAAAGATCCGATAAACAGTCTTTCTTTAAGCCCTCCCCTATACGGGCAGGGGCCAATTAAACTGTCCATCAGGGGGAGAGGGGCCTGGCTTAAGTATCTAATAAACAGTCTTTACTTAAGCCCTCCCCCAAACGGACAAGAATTGACTATTAATGGGGTGCTCATCAGATGAAAAGGAACCTCGGCCCTCCCACCTGAGGGGCAACTTTATTTTCTCTTTCTGCTATATCCTTACAGCAATTATTATGCCAACTTTTTTGATTCGTGAAATTTTCCAGGCACTCTATCCTATTACTTTGATTTATCAAATATTATGATAAAGGGGTCGAAGTTTGGTTTCAAACTGAGGAAATACTTTATTGTAATTTCTTCTTTTCCAGAGACGGTGCCGGAATTCCCTTATCTGACTCCAATGAAGCTAAAAGAGAGGCATGTAAAGGATGGGCAGGAGTTGTAAACTGTCTTTACAACTAATCTAAGAACCTGGGGTAAAAGAGGATAGTTCAACACGGCGTAAGTTCCTCGTGAACCCTTGAATCCTCGAACCCTACTGAAACCGCCCAGGAACTTTCGCCGGTTATCATCTTTCCCCTTTTCCTCAACTTTTCACTTGACTTACTCATTTTTATATACTATAATCCAAGACCACCAGATATAATGGACCCAAAAAATCGGACAGTATGTTAAGTTACAGTTGAGGTCAAAAAAGAGGAGGTTGATGAAGAAAATGAGGGCAAATTATCCCCCGGCCTTTAAGGCAAAGGTAGCATTAGATGCAATAAAAGAGGAGAGGACCGCATCTGAATTTGTTATTACAATTTATCAGGGACTAATATGCAAAATTGAGTATTAGTCCCGAAATGTCAGCAGCATCAAAAACTTCCTGAAATTTTCTTCTGAATATCAGGTTAAGGAATATATCGACCTTCGTAGTAGAAGCAAGTTCAATCTTCTCTCCCTATTTCACAAGTCATTCGGTGTAAGCCCCGTACGCCGGGAGATGCGTGCCAACATTTGAGGACCAATTTCTTCTTGATCATGAAACGCAAAAGTAAAATCTGGCCACCCAAGACGGGATAGGACGCGGTGTGATGTGCCAGATTGACGTTTAATCGTCCAGCCAATTCGCAATAAGGCGGATAGCACCCCTCGTGCTTTAGTCGACGGCCATTGACTCATGCCGCCACCGCGAAGAGACCGCGGAGATCCACGATTTCCTCCCCATGTTCGAGTCGATCTGCCAGCACACGCAAGGCCAGAGCTCTAACTTTGGAAATTGCTTCCTCTTGACTCTGTCCGTACACCATGACACCAGGTAAATCGGGCACTTCGGCTATCCACCGACCATCTTCTTCACGTTCAATTTCGATATTCACTAATTAAACCTCCAATTTCTATATTTCTCCACATAAACAAATTCAGTCTCACTTGGCTAACGACAAAGTTCAGCGGCGGCGGGGAGAATTACCACCAAACTTTGTCCGCACGATTACCCCTTGAGATACTACAAAACTTTCAATCACAGCACAGTCCCCCGCCGTCCGCTGCAACGATTGGTTAGGGTAACCTCAAAAATCCTGTCGTAAACAGGTTGCTCTTTCAACTTCTTCAGGTCTCTCAAAAATGATTCGCGATATTGAACTTTCACTTTGACTACGCCTCTAAATAGGCTAACGCTTCCTCACGACTCAATAGAGGGGTTTCTTTGGCTTCATCCATCGCTTTATACTCAAACAATAGTCTTCCATTGCTTCAGATATCTCCTGAGCAAAAGCGTTATCTTCTATGAACAGTTGTTTCCATAATTCAATGGGAACAACCACTGCCTTTACTTGACTACTCTTATCTGTCAAATATTCGAGTTCAAGCATGTTATACTCCTCCTATAACTATAAGCCAATCAATCTACTTCTGAGGGCAGAGTTTGCAGACAAGACACCTCCCCACCTCGGCAAAGCCACCTAATGGTTTGGCTGAGTGGCGGTTGCGTCCGCTCTTTATCCTTGCTGCCCTTCATATCCCACTATTTCGTTCATCACCTGACATAATAAAATCATATCTCTGATAATATGTCAAGAAAATAGACCTGACCCCGGTGCCCATCTCAACTTCATTTAATCTTAGATTCCAAATAAGTTAGAATTTGTTGGTAAAAATAATTATCGAAATTCTGAGCACCTCCTCCACCACTAGGATAAATCAAAATCTGTCTGGCTCGCCGGAAAAGAACTGCAAAGTGATCTTCAAACGACTTCTGTATACCTTCGTTTTGAACTTCGAAGAGGGCTGATTGCCAACCCAATAATTCTGCAAAGTAAAAGCCAACTAACATTTCAATATCACCAGTTGGTAGGTCTTTTACATAATGGTAAGCATACTGAGAAATTTCCTGGTAGACACGTATTTCGATACTGCCATCTATAAGTTGGTTTTGCCTGGAAAGTTTATCCCACAGTTTTTTCACAATGCTACAAGTAGTTCTTAAGTCTAAATATAATTCCTTTGCAGAACCTCGTCCCTCTTGGGTTGCTATTTGTTCAATAAGATCCCACATCGGATTTAAGAAAAGAATTCGGAATGTAGAACCGGCTTTCATTGAATCGGCTCACCCGTGAAACTATCGCCGTAAATCAAACAACTCGGATAAGGCGCTTATCAGCAGGCTTGCAGAGGGGTGTCAGACGAAGTCTGACGAACTGTGTAAAAATGCTCTCTCATCTCCATGCCCAGCCATCGCCTGCCAAGTTTGTGTGCTCCTGCGGTGGTGGTGCCGAAGCCAAGGAAGAAATCAAGGACGAGGCTAAAATACTTTATCCTTTGGCCAAGGAAGCCACTGCCCTTAAAGCGATTTTACATTCGGTTTCGATGGCGGCCGTAGTGATCTCATTTTCTATTACCTGTTCCTCATTAAGTAGATTCCCGGTGGCGGCCAGGATAGCCCCGGCCGCGGCCTTTTTGAGGTAAGCTACTGTAAAGATAGCCGCGCATTCCATCTCAAAGGCCAGGATATTTCGCTGGGCCCACCATTTACCATGGGCCATCTCTGAATAAAAGGCATCAGTGGTAGCCACCAGGCCCGTTTTCGCAGAAACACCCAATCCCTCGGCTGCCTCAACCAGGAGATTCAGGACACGGTAATGGGGAACCGGGGCAAAGGTCTTTAAATCATATTGGCTTATGATTCCGGTCAGGGGGACGGCTCCGGTAGGGATAATAATATCTCCCGGCCGTATCCCTTCTTGAGTGGCCCCGCAGGTTCCTACTCTAATGAGATACCTGGCGCCCATATCCATTAATTCTTCCATCACGATAGCGGCTGAAGGACATCCCATCCCGGTAGTTACTACGGAGACATTGATCCCCTCATATTGGCCAGTGTAAGAAAGCAAACCCCTGAATTCATTGATTACCCTTGAGTCTTTAATAAAGTTTTCAGCTATCATTTTGGTTCTACCGGGGTCACCCGCTAACAGAACGTATTCAGCTACTTCTTTTGGATCACACTTCAGGTGAATGTGTCTATGTGGCATCTCGACCTCCTCTTCAGTAGTTTTGTAACCATTCGCCTCGGGTAACCGTTCATCCCATAAGGCTGGATGCTCGAGGCTGGATGCTCGATGCTCGATCCTCGAGGCTGGATGCTCGAGGCTGGATGCTCGATGCTCGATCCTCGAGGCTGGATGCTCGATGCTGGTAAAGGATCAAGTATCGAGGATCGAGGATCGAGCATCGAGTTTAAAGGTGTTGGTAGGCCAGATGCTGCATGTAATAATCAAGAAGGATAAGCGAGGTAAAGGCTTCGGCCACCGGCCAGATTCGGGGCACGATAGTGGGGTCTCTTCGAGTGACCGCCTCTAATACCCTGTTTTCAAGGCTAACCTTGTCAATGGTGTGCTGCGATTTGCCTATGGTGGGAGTAGGTTTTACCACCAGCCTGACCACCAACGGCTGGCCGGTTGTCAGCCCCCCCGTAATCCCCCCGGCGTGATTCGACTTAAACTTAACCTCCCCGTTTTCAACATACATCTGGTCATTGCATTCGGACCCCTTCAAATCCTTGACCGCATATCCTTCACCGATTTCGACTGACTTTACGGCCGCAATACTCATCATCTTGCCCAATTCACCATCTAATTTACGAAAGACCGGCTCACCCATTCCGGCCGGCAGACCGGTGACCACAACCTCCACCACCCCTCCACTTGAGTCTCCCTCTCGGGTGATCTCCATAATCCTCTGATACATCTCATCCGCCGTATCAAGATCAGGACAGTTCAGTTTAGGATGCACCCCATATTCCCGGCGGATGGCTTCTTCATCCATTTTCTTCCCTTTAGCGTGCAGTTCAGGGATCTGGCGTTCAAACTCAGCCAGAACAGCCATCTTTTCAAGCAATCGCATTTCAGGCCTGATCCGCTTCTCCCCGTAGATAGCGGCATACACTGGATCGTGCTCCTTACGCATCTCTTTAAAGGCGGCCACTTTTTCCCTTATCTTATCCAGGGGCATATCCGGCGCCCGCACTCCAGCCGCCTCTTTAATATAGGCGGTAACTTCAATATTATGCCTTTTTAGAACCTGCTTGGCCACCACACCAGCGGCTACAATAGTATTGGTGTATCTTCCGCTGAAGATTCCTGCGCCGATGGCGTCATCATATTCTCCATACTTCCGATAGGAGGCATAAGAAGCGTGACCCGGTCGGGGGGTTCGGTTGGTGACACGGTACTGTTCGATGTGTTCCAGGTGACGGTCCAGGTTTGGAATCAATATCACGAAGGGGGTTCCATTGGTAAGCCCCTTATTAGAAAAGCCTGGCATGCTATCCGCGGCGTTTACGCCACTGTAGATAATGGGGATGTCCGGTTCCCTCCTGGGAGAGGTCAACTCATCCTGTCCCGGCTTTCTAAGTAAAAGGTCCTGGTATATTTGTTCCTCCGTAATGCAAAGGCCGGGAGGAACTCCCTGAATGTGCGTGGTCATTCCTTCTTGATAAGAGCCTCCGGCTACAGTAACTTTAAATAGCATTCCCAGGTCGCAACCTAACATAATCTTTAACCTCCTCGTATCTTAAGTACTTGCTAACTACTCAGGTAGATAGAGTGAAGGTGGAAGGCTGGTAACCGTTCAGCCACAGATGCACACAGATGAAACACGGAAAATCCGTAAGCCGTGTCCGTGATTCGGGTCTGTCCTTAGGCTGTAGGGACAACCCTTGTGGTTGTCCGTCTACAGAACGGACATGGACAAGCACGGACAGGGACAAGCCCTGTCCCTACACTTCCGCCTTCTGTCCTGTGTTATTTATCCGTGCTAATCCGTGCAGCTATACCTGAACGGTTACGAAGGCTGAAAACTGAAGGCTGTCCCTAAAAGCCTTCCACCTTTTCAGTCTTCAGCCTTCAGTCTTCAGCCTATCTGCCTGATTAGCCATTTCAACAATAGCCTCCAGTTTATCCTTGACTTCTGAGTCTATCTTTTCCTTTGGGACAAATCGAGCCAACTCGTGAAAGTTTTTCTTGGCCATCACGTTTGGAAGACCAAGTTTTTTGAAATATTCCTTAAAGAGCGGCTCCAGAAAGCCGTCACTTACTTTTGTATCCTTATCCCAAGGAGAGCCTTTACCAAGGGTCTCAAGTGCCTTCTGGACATCCTGGATAGACTCTTGCATCGCTTGAATCCGGTGGTCGGATTCAGCCGAAGCGAAAAGAGGTCCGGCCGTTTCTTGAAAAGCAGTAGCCTTGGCGTATGCCTCTAATGTTTCGGGATAGCAGAGGTAATTTTCAATCTCACGACGCCTCCATGTCAGGCCTTTTGCCCCCAGGTCAGACGGAACTTCTCGATCAAGCCGATCAAAAATTGCAATCCCTAACAGGTGTTTTACCGCCTCGCGAAGCCCGTAAAAGTGTTTTTTAACCTCCTGGGGTTGATCGCCCACATAATGAACAAAAGGTCGTTCTAATACCTTAAGGGCCTCCTGATATCCTAATGTCTCAGCAAACGCCCTGAGAATAGCCAAATCGGTAGACCCTTCGAGGTAGAGCACCCAGCCTGTTTGCTCGGCCTGGTAATAATGCTCAAAGCCTATCTCCCTGAGAGACTTGAGAACCTGGCTCCCTCTATCATCGACCCGGTGGGGTCTCCCCACGAAGGCGACTACTACATCCCTGTCCGCCGCTTCATTGAGCAATACCTCTGAGTGGCTCGCCGCAATAATCTGGTTATTATTTTCCCGCCCCACATCAGTAAGCAGTTGATATATTTGTCTCTGCCGGAAAATTTCAAGATGAGCGTCAGGCTCATCGAGTAAAAGCACGGCGTTGGGAGGATTGGCATACATATAGGCGATAAGAAGGAGCGTTTGTTGTAGCCCCCTTCCGGAAGAAGAGAGGTCGAGCCGGCTACCTCGTTCGCGGTAGCTCATAACAATCTCCCCACGTTCAGCGATGTATTTTGGCTCTTCCAACTCAGAACCAAAAAGCGAATATATTTGGCGGATAAGCTCTTCCCATCGTTCGGGCTTTTCGTTATAGACCTTGTAACATAGATTCCGAAGAACCTCCGCCGTTCTCCCTTCGCCTATCCGGACATTGATCGCCCCTGGATCAAGACGGGTCTCATTGGCCGTGAGTCCGGACATAGGAGGAAGAAATGCCACTTGCACCTTTTCCGCCTCTTGGGGAATAGGCATGCGCTCGGCTTTCTTGCCTTCTGAAAGACGGAGCGGACGGCAGTAAAAAGATTCATCGTTGGCATAATAAAATTCCAGCCCACACTTCCAGGCTTTATCTTCTGTGGCGCCTTCTACCAGAATATCTAAATAGACATTGTCTGTCTTAGGATTGCCGTTTACCCTTTGAACGTTTCTAACGTGGAGGTCCCTCCATAAAAGATTTGCCTCAGGTATCGGCAGCGCCACCAGGTCGCGCCTGTTAATGGTAACACCTGGACGACTTTCCGGTATTTTCTGACCCTGGCGCTTTTCAATCCAGCGTTTAAGTCCCATCTCCCAGAGAGCGAGAGCTTGAAGGGCAGAGGTCTTTCCTGAATTATTGGGACCAATGAAAATAACGGGATTGCCAAGCTCAATTTCAACCTCTTCAAAGCGTTTGAAGTTCTTTACACTCAGTTTTGTCAACATAAGGTTAAAAGTTGGTATCTACTCAAAATCAAGTTAAAAAAGTAAGCTCATTACAGATTATAGTGCTATGGGTTAAGTTTCATCTCCTTTTGTACCGACAGCGTCGGCATAAGAGCTTCCCCTCCCTTGATGGGAGGGGTTAGGGGAGGGTGGTAGCTCTTTTTCTAAGGTTTTTAGCAAGAGTAATAATATTGCCCGCCCATTTCACCCTCACCCTATCCCTCTCCCATCAAGGGAGAGGGAATTTTGCTTTGTCTCCCAACTAACTGCTCAACTTGATTTTGAGTAGATACAAAAGTTGCTGCCGAAGGTGGCCTGATTATTATTCGTAACCGTTCAGGTATAGCTGCACGGATTAGCACGGATAAATAACACAGGACAGAAGGCGGAAGTGTAGGGACAGGGCTTGTCCCTGTCCGTGCTTGTCCATGTCCGTTCCGTAGACGGACAA
>JBFMHI010000049.1 GCA_040753085.1 bacterium
TACTTCATTAAGTGCTTTGATCATTGGTAGGACCTCTGCTTTCTTTATTGCTGTGTTTATTGCTGGCTATGCGTTACTATTTTACCACATATAACCCTGTTTTACAAGTGCGGAATGCAAGTCTTAAAGCAGGTTAAAATAATCGCCCCCACCAGTATGACGGTAATACTTCAGGGTGAGAGCGGTACAGGCAAGGAAGTAATCGCCCACATGATACACCAAAAGAGCCCAAGAAAAGATAGATCTTTTGTGGCCATAGACTGTGGGGCCATTCCAGAGACATTGGTGGAGAGCGAACTCTTTGGATACCAGAAAGGGGCCTTTACCGGCGCGGATACTCAAAAAGAAGGTAAATTTGAGCAGGCTAATGGCGGTACTTTATTTTTGGATGAGATCGGTAATCTGACGGAGGCGGCCCAGATGAAACTGCTGCGGGTCATAGAGGAGAAAAAAATACAACGTTTAGGGGGGAAGAAGGATATAAAAGTTGCGGTAAGAATTATCGTGGCGACTAATACTGATCTTCATAAGGCGGTAAAAGCAGGCAAATTTAGAGATGACCTGTTTCACAGATTAAACGAGTTCCATATCAATTTGCCCCCTTTACGGGAAAGAAAAGAAGATATACCGGTCTTGGCCAAACACTTTTTAGAAGAAGCAGATCAAGAACTTAACCGAAAGATAAAAGGGTTTTCCGCTGAGACAATAAAGGTTTTACTAAATTATCATTGGCCGGGTAATGTCAGGGAATTAAAGAATGTAATCAAACGGGCGGTATTATTAACTGAATCTGACTCCATTATGCCTGCCCATTTATCTATAGATGAAATCAAGCCTCAGGATAACCTCCCTAAGTCCTTTGGCCTCTTAGGCCGCGAAATAAGTTTAGATAGAGGGGCCTCATTTGGAAACATAATCAAGAGAGTTGAAAGGGATTTGATTGAAAAGGCGCTTAAGGAGGCAGGCGGCCATAAGATGAAGGCCGCCGAAATCCTGCAGATGAACAGGAAGGCCCTTTATCGAAAAATGAAAAGCCTGGGTTTACCTCTGTGACGATTCCGACCCCAGGGGACAATTCTGTCCCACTTTTGTCCCAAATATATCCCACCTTTTTAGCCTCTCTTTTTGATTCGATTTTTTGCCTTAAAGATTTCATTCCCCTAACCCCTTGCAACTAAAAGCAATGCGCCAGCCCTCGATTATTTTGTCTTGGATCGCACCTTTTGGCACAATTCTTGCTCACCTAATAAGGCAATAAGAGGCAAAAAACAATTACGGGGAAGTAAGGTAAGGGGTGGGAAAAGAGATGCCCAAGGTATTGGTGGTTGATAATGACCGAGATATGTGCCAGGTTGTCTCAGACATCCTCAAAGAGGAAGGGTATAATGTAAGTATTGCCCACGATGGGGAAACTGCCCTGGACAGGCTTAAGAAACACCGGTTTGATGCCATGATTTTAGACTATAAACTTTCCGGAATATCCGGCCTGACCGTGCTTGAAAAAGCGCACCAGATAAGGCCTTCCATCCAGACAATAATGATTTCGGCTTATGGAACCTCTTCTACTAAAGCCAGAGCAAAAGAATTAGGGGCCTATGATTTTTTAGATAAGCCCTTTGATATAAAGAAGGTGGTCCGAATAGTAAAGAATGCCCTGGCTAAGAAAAAGTCGGCCGGGACGAGGTTGACCGCGCCTCATCCTTCAAAAAAGCGGAATCTAAATAGGAAAGGGGGTGGATAACATGGCAGTAGAAAAAGCGATTGGCTCTTCCAGTTTGGTTGAGGTTATTGACCGAATCCTGGACAAGGGTGTGGTGGTTGATGCCTGGGTGAGAGTCTCTTTAGTCGGCATTGAAATCCTGGCGATTGAGGCCAGAGTGGTAGCCGCCTCAGTGGAGACCTACCTGAAGTATGCTGAAGCTATTGGCTTAACAGCCACAGCCGCCTAAGGATAAAGTCAGGACCTAAAAGGGGATTCTTGCCGGCTCATCCTTGCGTCCTTGAAATCCAGGACAAAAAGCATGGTCCGCCAAGAGCCCCCTTCTTAAGAGAAAGGAGTAGATGAAAGCGATGGCCTTAACAGAAGAGATGAAAGATATTCTGAATATAGTTTCCTCTTACGAGATCAAGATTCAAAGCACTTCGGATATGTTTGATACTACCCATCAACTCTTGCAAGGCTTTCGAGAGTCCTTCCTTGACACAAGAGGGGAAAGAGAAAAGATCAGCGCCCAACTGCGGGAGAATCTTGCCCAAACCGGGTCTCTAAGAAGGAAAGATTTTGACTGGATGATGCAGGGCATTCTTTCAACTCAAGATGAAAAGGAAAAAGAGGTAAAGGATTTATTGAGGACTTACCTTGATGACCAGAAAGAGATGGCCAACGCTTTAAGGGAGAGCTTGGGTAAGTTTAAAGATTCTCTTGATAGAGGTGAAGTCCAGAGGGTCAAAGATTCCCAGGGCTTGATTAAAGAGATCCTTGCCAAACAGGATAGAAGAAAAAATGAGGTAATTTCCAGGCTAAAAGATTTTCAAAAAGAACAACAGGAAATGACCACCAGGCTCAAGGAACTTTTAGCTAAAGGAAGGGAACTCCGGATAAGAGATCTCAAAACAATGCTTAAGGAATTTGAGATCCAACGCCAAGAGCGAATAGCCCGCCAGGAAGAACGAAGAAAAGAAGTTCGTAAGATGCTGGGAGATTTTAAAAAAGAAAGATGGGAAACAGCCAGAAACTTCCGGCCCGGGCAAAAGAAGAGGACTCAAAGAAGGACTGGTTCACCTGAGGCAGTTGAGCTCCTTAAAAAACACCAACCAGACGCTGGAGAAGCTATCCCGAAGGTTTTTATTAATCCCCGTGTTACCAGGGACACTATATCCTTTTTAACGGGGTTAATATAAATGTACCCGAAGAAGGGGCACAGATTAATCCCACCAAAATATTAGGGGGAATTGAAAGGAGGAAGTAAAGATGGAAATAGCTGATAGCATGAAAGGTATAGCAGATGACATTATCGTTTCCCATGATATGCGGGTAATGTCAATTAGGGACTTAGTTAACAATGCTCGAGAAACAGTGAAAGGCTTGGCCGCCGACAGAAAGCGGATGAGTCAAGAGCAGTCTAAGGCCTTAGCAGGCTTTGCCGCCGACTTGAGTAAGAATGTAGGTAACTTGATAGATGGCTTTCACTCTAACAGGAAGCAGATGAGTGAAGAGCAATCCAGGGTTTTAGCAGATTTTGCCGCCCACTTGAGTAAGAATGTAGATAACTTGATAGAGGGTTTTCACTCTGACAGGAAGCAGATGAGTCAAGAGCAGTCTAAGGCTTTAGCAGATTTTACCGCCGACATGAGAAGGGATGTAGGCAACCTGATGAAGGCCTTGCAGGCTGACCGGAAGCAGATGAGTCAAGAGCAGTCTAAGGCCTTAGCAGATTTTGCCGCCGACTTGAGAAAGGATGTAGGCAACCTGATGAAGACCTTGCAGGCTGACAGGAAGAAGATGAGTCAAGAGCAGTCTAAGGCCTTAGCAGACTTTACCGCAGACTTGAGTAAGAATGTAGGTAACCTGATAAGAGGTTTTCACTCTGACAGGAAGCAGATGAGTGAAGAGCAGGGCAAGGCCTTAGCAAGTTTTGTAACAGACTTGAATAAGGATGTAGGCAACCTCTTAAAAGGTTGTCAGACTGACAGGAAGATGCTGAGTGAAGAACTTAAGAGGATGGCCGCTAATTGGCAGGGTATGACGGCGGCGATGGCTAAGAAGAGAGGCGCTAAACCGACGGTGAAGGCAGAGATAAAGGTAAGACCTGGAGAAGAGGTAGTTGAGGAGGTAGTTGAGGAGGTAGTTGAAGAGGTAGTTGAGGAGGTAGTTGAAGAGGGAAAGCCATTGGACCAGAGGGTATTGGAATTCATTGAGACACATCCGGCAGGGATAAAGGTTAGCGATATGGAAGAACCTCTGGGGCTTAACAGAATAAGATTGGGACAAGTAGCCAAGGAGCTATTAGAGGAAGGTAAGGTCAGGAAAGAGGGGAATCTATATTTTCCGCTATAGTCCAGCTCGGCGAAAGTTCCTAGTGCCTTGTCAAGTTAGTATTTGTGGGTAGAGTCTCTTTAGTTTAATTCTCGTATTTTTGTTGGTGAATTACCAAATCAACCTAATAAAGACATCGACAAAATATTCAACTTGCTTTAATAAACTTGACAAGGCATTAGGTGGTTTCAGCCGGGTTCGAGGATTCAAGGGTTTAAGGCTGTAGGGGCACGTTGCAACGTGCCCCTACAGCCGGGAACCCTTGCCCCCTATCTGACTCTAAACCGGCGAGGAAGTTACGCCATATGGCTTTAGGAAGAAGAGAAGTAATTATTCAGCCACTGATTGACACGGATTAGCACGGATAAAATAGAATGAGTTTCGACCTGTACGGTTAAGGTTGCAGACTACTGACGCTGAAAGCGTCAAATTTTAAATAGCCGTAGATGGAAGCTACGGAAGATAAATACACCTGCAACGCTCGACCCTGCAAGGGTCGAATATTATCCATCACATAGAATTCAACCCTTTCAGGGTTGAGCTGTGGTAGATGTTTCGTTTCCGCAGGTTTCACCTGTGGTTATGTAAAATTCAAACCTTTCAGGTTTGAGGAGAATTGCTTGTAATTCCTAACCGTACAGGTCGAAAAAAATCAGTGTTTCATCCGTGTAAATCTGTGGCTGAATAGTTACGAAGAGAATAAAGGCAAAAATGATGAGGCAAGGGGGGATAAGATAAAATGATTGATGAGATGACCACCGTATTAGAACCAAGTCCTTTGCCGGACTTTATAGAGACAAAGTATGTGAGGGATATTACCCAGAGGGCCCTTTCCTATATTAAGGCGGGTTTCCCTGTCCACCTGAGGGGGCCTTCTGGGACGGGTAAGACTACCCTGGCCATGCACCTGGCCAGTAAGATTACCAGACCGGTGGTAATGATCCACGGAGATGAAGAGTTCACCACCTCTGATCTGGTGGGTGGTGAATATGGCTACCGGATTAAAAAAGTGGTAGATCGGTTTATTTCCAGGGTGCTAAAGACAGAAGAAGATATGGTCAAGCGTTGGGTTGATAACCGGTTGACTGTAGCTTGTAAGTATGGATTCACCTTAATATACGATGAATTCACCCGTTCTCGTCCCGAGGCGAACAATATTCTTCTTTCTATTCTGCAGGAGAAGATGATGGATCTGCCCGTAGGAAGAGGTGGTGAGGAGCCGTATTTAAGAGTGGATCCCAATTTTACCGCTATCTTTACCTCTAATCCTGAGGAATATGCCGGGGTGCACCGAAGCCAGGATGCTTTAAGAGACAGGATGATCACCATGGATTTAGACCACTTTGATTATGATACCGAAGTGGCTATCACCCGGGCAAAATCCAAACTCTCTAAGCCGCGGGCCGAGATGATCGTTAAGATTGTGCGGGGTTTGAGGGAATCCGGGAAGTGTGAGTTTGCTCCAACCGTCCGGGGCTGTATTATGATTGCCAGGACACTTAAGGTGGTAGGCCTTCCTCTTTCAGGCGCTAATGGCGCCTTTACTCAGATGTGTCAGGATATATTGGCTTCTGAAACAAGCCGGGTGGGATCAAAGACAAATCAGAACAGGGTAAAAGAGATAGTTAAAGAGTTGGTTGAAAGATACAGTCAGCAGACGATGAACAATTTCAGGTAGATAGGCTGAAGACTGAAGGCTGAAGGCTGAAGTCCAATCATCTGCTCTCCGCATTTATTTCTAGAAGCCTTCAGCCTATTCACCTTGATAATTGCCATCCGAGGAGGTTTGTTAAATGAAAAAGGCACACCAAATTATAGGGGCAAGAGAGATAAAAAGTATCCACTCGGTAGGGGCGCGCTCTATCCCCAAGGTTCAAAGATCGAGCTATTTAGAATTATATATGCTTAAAAGAGAGAAGAATAGATTAGAAAAAGAAATCTTTGCCTTAGATAAAAGAAGAAGCACTGCCAAAAGGCAATTAAACAGCATCAATAAACGAATTGAAAGATTACAAAGAGAAGTGCACGAAGAGCAAGAGATTAAAGATTATAGAGGTGTCCCGACAAAACCGCTTAAGACAATGCCGGTAAATTATTAGACACAAGGGAGACGGCTAAAGGTAACTACTCAAAACTAAGTTAAGCAGTTAGTTGGGAGACAAAGCAAAATTCCCTCTCCCTTGATGCTTATCCTTACCCACAAATTGGGTAGAAGGATGGGAGAAGTAAGGATAAACCACGAAGAGCACGAAGGACACGAAGAAGTGGTTTTTAAAAGATGTGGGTAAGGATAAGCATCAAGGGAGGGGAAGCTCTTATGCCGACGCTGTCAGGACAAAAGGAGATGAAACTTAACCCATAGCACTATAATCTGTAATGAGCTTACTTTTTTAATTGATTTTGAGTAGATACGGCTAAAGGAAAGGGAGTTATTCCAAAAAAATAACTTGAATTAGGCTTGTTTTTATAGTAATATAAGTTATGATGGTTAGGCAAAAAGTCAAATTTCTGGGGCTTTTTCTCCCTGGGGACATTTGGCCGGACCATCCAGTATGATTCAAAAGGGGGTCACTGATAGCTTATCCTTACCCACAAATTGGGTAGAAGGATGGGAGAAGTAAGGATAAACCACGAAGAGCACGAAGGACACGAAGAAGTGGTTTTTAAAAAATGTGGGTAAGGATAAGCACTGATAGAGGAGGGCAGCCAAATGGCCAAAGAGAAAAAGGGAAAAGATGAGAAAGCGGGTTTAGATATGGACCTTGGTTTAGGGAAATTCAGCTTCAGCGGTCTACTTAAAGGCATAGAAAAGCTGATTGATCTGGCGGTTGAATTGAAAGAGGCCGGCGGCGAGATCAAAAAAGAAGGGGAAATAGACCTGAGCCATCTTAAAAAAGGTATGAAAGGTGTATTTGGCTTCTCTGTAAAGACAGCCGTGGGAGGGGAGCCTATAGTTGAGACCTTCGGCAATATTAAGAAAAGCCCCCAAGGGCCTGCAGTGGAGGAAGAAAGAGAGCCTATTACCGATGTCTTTGACGAAAAAGAAGAAGTCCGGGTCTATGCTGAAATGCCAGGCGTTAAAGAAGAAGATATAAAGTTGGAACTAAAGGGGGATATCCTTGAATTTAGCGCCCACAATGGAGAGAGAAAATACTATAAAGAGCTTTTACTCCCGGCAAAGGTTGAGCCTAAGACCCTTACTTGGAGTTATAAAAACGGTATCTTAGAAGTAAAAGTAAAGAAATAGGGTAACCGTTCAGCCACAGATGCACACAGATGAAATACGGAAAATCCGTGAGCCGTGTCCGTGATTAGGGTCTGTCCTTAGGCTGTAGGGACAACCCTTGTGGTTGTCCGTCTACGGAACGGACATGGACAAGCACGGACAGGGACAAGCCCTGTCTCTGGACAGGGACAAGCCCTGTCCCTACACTTCCGCCTTCTGTCCTGTGTTATTTATCCGTGCTAATTCGTGCATACCTGAACGGTTACGAAATAGGTAACTACTAAGGTGAATAGACTGAAGGCTGAAGGCTTTTAGGCTGAAGGCTTTTAGGGACAGCCTTCAGTCTTCAGCCTTCAGTCTTCGGCCTTCAGCCTATCTATTCACCGAGACGTTATGCTTTTAACTGGTTTAAGAGAAGAGAGGTTAAAATTAATTCTATTTGGCGGAAAAGGCGGGGTAGGAAAGACGACCTGTGCTTCCAGCACAGGTCTTTATTTAGCTGAGGATTTCAAGACATTGCTTCTTTCTACGGACCCGGCCCATTCGCTCTCTGATAGCCTGGGACAGAAAATCGGCGATGAGATAAAAGAGGTGAAAGGAGTAAAGAATCTAAGCGCACTTGAGGTAAGCTCTGAGTCGGCCCTTTCAAAATTTAAGACCACCTACGAAGACCAGATAAAAAAGATCTTAGAGACCTCTACCTACTTAGATCAGGAAGATATCGATTCCCTCTTTGCCTTACCCATTCCCGGCATAGATGAGGTGATGGGATTTAAGACGATACTTGACTTAATCGAAGGGGCCGAATTTGATAAATACATCGTGGATACCGCCCCGACCGGCCACGCCTTAAGACTCTTAACCTTGCCTGAGCTTCTCGACGACTGGATTAAGGTAATGGCCAGGATGAGATGGAAATACAGGTATATGGTCACCACCTTTGGTGGTAAATATAGGCCTGACGAAGGCGATGATTTTCTCCTGGAGATGAAAAAGACGGTCAAAAGAATTGAGGGCCTGCTTCGGGATAGTCAAAGGTGTGAGTTTGTGGCGGTAACCATACCGGAGGATATGGCCATTTTAGAGACAGAAAGATTAGTGGACACCCTAAGTAAGTATGGGATAAAGGTAAGGCAATTAGTGGTAAATAATGTCTTAGAATCGAGAGATTGTGAATTTTGTAGAGAAAGAAAGGCAGCCCAGGAAAAATATATAGACCAAATAGGCAAAAGATTTGGCAACTTAAAGATAACCGTTATACCTTTACAGCCTCGAGAAGTTAAAGGCATAAAGGCCCTGGAGAGTTTTAAGAAACTGTTATTCTAAGCCTGAATGCTTCCAAGAAAGGCAACCACCATGACTTTGAAGGTAAAAGAGGCCTTACCCAAAGATGCCGGCCGGGCAATTGCCCGGATAGACCCTGAAGATATTAAGCAACTTGGCTTAGAAGTAGGTGAGATTATAGAGATTGAGGGCAAAAGAAAGACACCGGCTAAAGTAATGCCCTGTTATGTTGAAGATAGAGGGAAAAAGATTATTCAGATAGATGGAATATCCAGGGAAAATGCCCAGATTGGATTGGATGAGAAGGCAAAGATCAGCCAAATCGACTATAAACCCGCCGGTAAAATCAGCCTCTCCCCTTTGACGGTATCAAGTCTGCTTCAAAGAGACAAAGATACTAAATATATCGGCTCACTGATAGAAGGACTCCCGGTTACTTGTGGTGATAGGGTCAGAGTGACTCTCTTTGGGTCACGGTTCTGCGATTTTAAGGTGGCCGATACTATCCCTGAGGGCGTGGTCTTGATAACCCCAACCACTTTAATAAAGATGGAAACAAAAAAGGGGGTGGGGGAAGGAAAGGCGGCCAGGGTTTCATACGAAGATATTGGCGGACTTGATCCGCAAATTCAAAGAATTAGAGAGATGATAGAACTCCCTTTAAGATATCCTCAAGTATTCGAGAGATTAGGGATTGATCCTCCCAAAGGCGTTCTTCTCCATGGCCCCCCGGGAACAGGCAAGACCTTAATTGCCCGGGCCGTGGCTAATGAAACCGATGCCTATTTCACTCATATCTCAGGCCCTGAGATTATGGGCAAGTTCTATGGAGAAAGTGAAGGGCGCTTGCGGAGTGTATTTGAGGATGCCCAAAGACACGCCCCGGCCATAATCTTTATCGATGAGGTAGATGCTATTGCCCCTAAAAGAGAAGAGATGGGTGGCGAAAAGCAGGTTGAACGCCGAGTAGTGGCCCAGCTTTTAGCCTTGATGGATGGCCTGAAGTCGCGGGGTCAGGTAATTGTTGTGGCGGCGACCAATATTCCCAATACGGTTGATCCGGCCTTGCGTAGGCCCGGACGATTTGATAGAGAGATATCCATTCCCATTCCTGATAAGAATGGAAGATTAGAAATTTTACAGATTTATACCAGAGGTATGCCCCTGGCAGATGATGTCGGTTTAGAAAAGCTGGCTGAGATTACCCATGGATTTGTGGGGGCGGATTTAGAGGCCTTAGCCAGAGAAGCAGCTATGTCGGCCTTAAGAAAGATCTTGCCAAAAATAGACTTCGAGATGGCCGATATCCCCTATGAGACATTACTTGAATTAGAAGTGACCATGGATAATTTTCTGGAGGCGATGAAAGAGGTTGAACCGTCTGCCATTAGAGAGGTGTTTGTTGAGGTGCCGGATGTAAAGTGGACCGAGGTGGGCGGTCTGGAAGATATTAAGCAAGAACTAAAAGAAGCGGTGGAATGGCCGCTTAAATATTCAGGTGTCTTTAAAAAGGCCGATACGAATCCGCCTAAAGGGATTTTACTTTATGGGGCACCTGGGACAGGAAAGACCTTATTAGCCAAGGCAGTGGCTTGCGAGAGCAAGGTTAATTTTATCTCTGTCAAAGGCCCGGCTCTTATATCCAAGTATATAGGAGAAAGCGAGCGGGCCATCCGCCAGATCTTTAAGAAGGCAAAGCAGGCCTCCCCGACCATCTTATTCTTTGATGAAATGGATGCGGTGGTGCCCAAAAGAAATTCCGCCGGCACAGACGCCCATGTGACAGAACGAGTAATAAGCCAATTTTTAACGGAGATGGATGGGATTGAGGAACTTAAGGGGGTGGTGGTCTTAGCCGCTACTAATAGATTAGATTTAATTGACCCGGCCCTCCTGCGTAGCGGCAGATTTGATCTTCTGCTGGAGCTGCCTTTGCCGGATGAAAAAACCAGAAAAGAAATATTCAGGATCCATACTAAAAACAAGCCACTGGCCAGGGATGTAGATTTAAAACAGTTGGCTAAAGAGACCGAAGAAATGGTAGGTTCTGATATTGAATTTATCTGCCGTAAGGCGGCTATGTTGGCCATAAGAGAGTATATCAATCAGAAGCCGGAAGTTAGCGACTCGCCAGCGGGGACCCCGAAGTCAGAATTTAGGATAGCCCAGCGGCATTTTGAGGCGGCCCTGAAATTGATATCCGCTCAAAGCAAACAGGTGAATAGACTGAAGGCTGAAGGCTGAAGGTGGAGGGCTTTTAGGGACAGCCTTCAGTCTTCAACCTTCAGCCTATCCAAAGAGGGGATGGCTATGAATAAAACAGAAAAATATATTTACGGGATAATAAATTCTAATGAAGAAAAATCTTTTACTCCTGAGGGTATAACTACCGGCGAAAAGGTGTACACCATTCCTGGCCAGGATATCTCAGCCGTAGTAAGCGACTCTCAAATTGTCGATTATGATTATATGACTAAAGACGCCTTAGCCAGGCACCTTATTAAACATCAGCAGGTAATCGAAGGAATAATGCCCGAATATACCATCATCCCAATGAAATTAGGGACGTTTGCCTCAGATAAAAACCAGGTCAAAGATATCTTAAGTAAGGGAGGCAGAGTAATCCAGGATGTCTTCGCTAAGATTAGCCACAAGATAGAAATTGATCTCACGGCTACCTGGAGCGATTTTAATGCTGTCTTAAAAGAGGTTGGAGAAGAAAAAGAAATCAAGGAATTCAAAGAAAGGCTCCTTACTAATCCTAAAGAGATAACTGTAGAGAACCAGATGAAAGTAGGGGCCATGGTTAAGAAGGCCCTGGATGAAAAAAGAGAAAAATATGCTGAGCTGATCCAAAATGCCCTGAAGACCCTTAGCCAGGACCTCAAAACACATGAGTTAATGGATGATAAGATGATTATTAATACCGCCTTTCTAATAGATAAAGACAAACAAAAGGATTTTGATTTAAAAATAGAAGAGCTGGATATTAAATTTGCTGAGAAGTTAAATTTTAGATGCGTTGGCCCACTTCCCCCTTATAGCTTTTACACGCTTGAGGTAAAGAAGATGGAATGGGAAGAGATAGAGTGGGCAAGAGAGAGACTGGGGCTTTTAAATGATGTTACCACCAAAGATGAAATTAAAAGGACTTATCAGCGATTGGCCTTTTCTTTTCACCCGGATAAAAACCCGGATGTCCCCGATATAGGAGAAGAATTTGATGAGATAACCACGGCCTACCACATACTGGTTGATTATGGCCAGGCCTTAGAACAGGCCGGCCAAAAAGAGAGGCGTTTTTTCAAAGAGGAAGAATTTGAAGAGAAGGCAATATTATTAGTTAAGGTGAGGGAGTGATATGGGCAAGGAAGGGAAATATATCTATTGTATTGTCGGGACTAATCAAGAAAGAAACTTTGGACCTATCGGGATAGGCGGGAGGGGCGATGAGGTCTTAACTATAGGCTACGATGACCTGAGCATGGTAGTAAGCAATCATCCTATGACTAAATTTGTTGTAAGTCGCGAGAATATGCTGGCTCATGAGGAGGTGATTGAAGAAGTGATGAAAGAATTTGACAGCGTGCTCCCGGTCAGGTTTGGCACTATTGCCTCTAATGCCGATGAGATAAGAAATCTTTTAGATAGAAGATACAGAGAATTTAAGACTGCCTTGAGAGATATGGACCACCTGATAGAATTAGGCGTTAAAGGAATATGGAAGAATATGGATGTAATTTTTAAAGAGATTGTAGAGGAAAACGAAGAGATCAAGAAGGCTAAAGGAAATGTCCCCAAAGAGCTAGCTAAGGAGAACCTCCAAGCTAAAATGAAGGTTGGGAAAATGGTTGAAAAGGCCCTCCAAGAAAAAAAAGAGAAAGAGCAAGATATGATAGTAGAGGCCTTGAGAAGGATGGCTGTTAATTATAAGCTCAACAAGGCCGTTAATGATGAGATGTTTATGAATACCGCCTTCCTGGTGGATAAGGGCCGGGAAAAAGAGTTCGATAATATTATGGATGATTTAAGTGAAGAATATAAGGATAGAATAAAGTTTATGTACGCCGGGCCGTTGCCAATATTTAACTTTGTTAACATTGTCATTTACCCTGAGGAGTGGGAGAAATAGGAGCGACCTGTGCGGTTAGCGGGGACATATCCTTAGCTTCGGGGGAGATAGCCTCGATTTCTAACCGCATAGGTCGGAGAAGAGATAAAGTGGCGGTGAAAGAAGGCAAATATATCTACTGTATAATTGAGTCCAGCCAGTCTCAATCTTTTGGTCGATTGGGGATTGGTGGTCGGGGTGATGAATTGCATACCATCTGCTTTGACGATATAGCCGCTGTAGTAAGCAATTCTCCCATAGTGAAGTATTCAGTATCAAGGGAAAATATGGTGGCTCATGAAAGGGCAGTTGAGGAAGTAATGAAGGAGCATGTGGTTTTGCCGGTTCGGTTTGGCACCATTGCCGGGGATGAAGAGAAGGTTGGAAGGATATTAGAAAAGGAGTATCATAGATTCAAGGAGTTGCTAAATAAGATTAAAGGCAAAAAAGAACTTGGGCTAAAGGCAGTATTTAAGGAGGATGTGATTTATAAAGATATTTTAGAAAGATACGAGGATATAAGGTTATTAAAGGAAAAGATTGCCAGCCTCCCCCCAGAGAAGACATATTATCAACGAATGGAGATAGGGAAGATGGTTGAGGCGGCCTTAGGAGAAGAGAAAGAGATTTATCACCAGGAAATATTAGATGCCTTATCACCTTTGGCCGAAGATGTGAAGGTCAATAATGTCTATGGTGAACGGATGATTATCAACGCCGCTTTTTTGGTGAAAAAAGATAAAGAAGCAGAGTTTGACCGGGAGATAAATGAACTTGATACCAAATATGCTGCTAAAATAAAATTTAAGTATGTAGGCACCCTGCCACCATTTAATTTCGTTAATCTGGTAATCAAGACTGAGGAATACTGATGTTTTTAATTGATGATATATTACTGTCACCATTAAAAGGCCTGATCTGGCTGGGAAAGAAGATCAATGAGGTGGTAGGAAAGGAGGCCTCCGATGAGGGACTAATAAAAGAGAAGCTTATGGAATTGCAATTGCGGTTTGAGTTGGATGAGATAAGAGAAGAGGAATATAACCAGCAAGAGAAAGAACTCTTAGAGCGTTTAGACGCGATTAGAAAAGCAAAAGAGGAGGTGGTGTAGAAATGGCTAATATAGAAGAGGCCAGAAACGCCGTTATTGAATTCTTAAAAAAGAGCCTCCATGTCAAAGAGGTAAAGGTCATTAAGGCGGCCAGGGTGGGCGATGTTTGGGAAGCCGAGGCAGAGGTATACGAGGAGAGTTCATTTATAAAATCCCTCGGCCTTCCCACCAGGGTCCAGGATAGAAATATCTATGCGGTTAAATTGGATGACAACTTAGAAGTCCAATTCTACGAACGTAAAAGGCCGGAAGAATAGGAGTAATAGCGGTGGAGGGATTATATCTTTATTGTATCAGGGAAAGGCTCGAACCCCCTTTCCCATTCTCGGCAAAAGGTATCGATGAAAGGCAAGAGGTCTTTACTATTGCCTGCCACGAATTAGAGGCAGTAGTAAGTAAGGTTTCCCTGAAAGAGTTCGATTCTGAAACAATTCAAATTAAGGCCCGGGAAGACCTGAACTGGATTAAAGAAAAGGTCGTTATCCATGAAAAGGTCATTGAAGAAGCGATGAGAAGGGATGATAATATCTTAAGCCTGATTCCGATGAGATTTGGCACTATTTTTAAAGAGAAGGCAAGATTAGAAGAGAGCTTAAACAAAGACTATTCCAAGATCAAAGAGGTCTTAGACAGAATTCGAGGTAAACAGGAGTGGGGGGTTAAGGTATATCTTGCGGACAGGGAAAGAGTTGAGCGGGTGGTAAAAGAGAAGAATGAAGCCATAAAAGGAAAGGAGAGAGAGGTTGCCTCTTTGCCTGAGGGTATGGCCTATTTTATGGAAGAAGAACTTAGAGAGGTGATTTCCAGAGAAGTAGATAACGAGCTAAACAATATGGCCGAGGCCTTTTTTAAGGGGTTAAAAAAGAAAGCGGTAGCCTCCGTCAAAAATAAGATATTAGGAAAGGAGTTGACAGGCAAGCGAGAGCCGATGATCCTAAATGCAGCCTATTTAATTAGTGAGGAGAAAATCGAGGGCTTTAAGAAAAAGGCCAGTGATTTAAATCAAAGGATGCAGGATCAGGGATGTTACCTTGAATTCAGCGGTCCCTGGCCGGCGTATAATTTTAGCCACTACTCAGCCACTAAGGCACAAAAGTAGGTCTGGTTCATTGTTTAGGCCAGTGGGGATAGAGTTCACGGTCCACACCGTCCACACGGTCCACACCGTCCACACGGTCCACACGGTCCACACGGTCCACACCGTCCCTTATAGGCTATTGATCGTGAACTGTGAACCGTCTTAAAGTGGCCGAAACGGCCTTGTTCCCGGAGGACGGGTTGTAATCTATGTCTGATCTATTAAACACTACCCCTATTGAAAAAACTAAGGTCACCCTGGTAGATGTCCTGGATAAGGTCTTAGAAAAAGGGGCAGTTATCAATGGGGATATGGTCATAAGGGTGGCGGATGTAGACCTTGTCTTTTTAGGTCTAAGGCTTATCCTCACTTCAGTTTCCAAGGCAGAGGAGCTTTCAGGTGAAAGCTTCAGTGACCCTGACAAAGAACTTACTCCCGAAGATAAAGAGTATATAAAAAAATTACAAAAGGAGATAAGAAAGGCTGAAGAAAATATCCCTACACTCATTGACCTGGGCAGTCCTAAAAAAACAGAGCAGGGGCTGGCTAAATTAATCTTGAGCCTGGTTGAACTCATCAGAAGACTTATGGAAAAGGAAGCCTTCAGACGGGTAAAGAAAGGAACCCTTTCTCCCGCCGAAGTTCAAAAATTAGGCTTGAGCCTTAAGGCAGTAAAGAAAAAGATGAAAGAGGTTCAGGCCATCTTCGGTATCGAAGATGAAGAGTTGAATTTAGATTTAGGTCCTTTGGGGGATTTAATGTAATGAATGAGAATAAAGCCAAGATAAGTTGTCCAATATTCCAGAAGCAAGAGCCAGTAATAAAGGATATCACGGATAAGATTAATCACGCTAAAGGAATACAAAAGAAGGCAAGTTTTGCTAAGGAATTACAAAAAGAAGTAGATATACTTCTTTCTTGCCCAGATTATGATGGTGAAAGTTTAAATTGCAACAATTGCCATTTTATCGCAAATTTGCGCCAGAGAACAGCGAATCTGGTTATCAAGGCAAAAAAGTTGGCGTAAGGAAAGGGGGTAAATTTATGGCAGAACAAAAAATGAGGCATGCGACTGAAGCCACTAATCTGGCCGATATCTTAGAGAGGGTGTTAGATAAAGGCATTGTAATTGCCGGAGATATCCAGATCAGGATTGCTGATATTGAGCTTTTAACCATAAAGATAAGGTTGCTGGTGGCCTCGGTGGATAAGGCCATGGAAATGGGGATAAATTGGTGGCAGACAGATTCTTATCTTTCTACAAAGGCACAAGAGACAGAGAGAGAAAAGAGGATTATGGAACTTGAGACAGAGGTTAAGCAATTAAAAGGAGCCGCGTAAAAGGTGATAATAGCCCAGCGGCTTACATCGAATCCGCCACCGTAAACTGGCAGCTTTGACTACAGGTAACTACTCAAAACTAAGTTAAGCAGTTAGTTGGGAGACAAAGCAAAATTCCCTCTCCCTTGATGGGCTTATCCTTACCCACAAATTGGGTAAAAGGATGGGGTAAACAAGAGCCTGCCTTGATG
>JBFMHI010000050.1:0-13423 GCA_040753085.1 bacterium
AATCATTATGGTGAGGTGACAATCTCTTTTCTTAATTAAAGCTTCTATTAGATAAAGCTATCTTTCAAAAAGCCTTGTTGGCCCAATAGCACAAAACCTTTTCTGGAAGTGCGGAATGCAAGTAAGACTTGCTTTATTTGCGGGCTTCCTCCCATTACCTCTTCAACCACCATCTCTTCACCCAATCTTTTCCTTAAAATTTCTACTTCATTAGTTAAGTATCGGGTTTGAAAGGCCTTATTAATGATAAGAATTAGCTCCTCATTATCAAAAGGTTTGGTGATATAATCAAATGCCCCTAATTTCATGGCCCTGACCGACCCTTTTATATCGCCATAGGCCGTAAGCATAATTATGATTAAATCCTTATCAATTTTCTTCATTTCCTCTAAGATATTTATTCCATCCCTTCCAGGAAGCTTAATATCTAAGAGGACCAGATCAGGAGAGCTTTTTTCAACCTTCTCGATGGCTTGCCGCCCATCTCCGACGCTGATAGTCTGATACCCTTCTTCTTTTAAAATATTAGAAAGGAGAAACCGCATATCTTTGTTATCATCAACTATCAGAATTTTCTCCATCTTTTAAACCCCCAGGATTTCCGGTCGATTTAGTTCCCTTCTAACATCTTCTTTATCTTCTCCTTGCCAAGGAGATTTATAAAATCTTTCAACAATTTTTCTTCGCCGATACTGCGAATTACTTCTTCTTCGCCAATACTCCGAATCACCTCTTCCTTGCCAATGCCTTCTATAAATCTCTCCAGCCCTATCTTCTCGGTAATCTCACGAAGAATATCTGGCCTATCCGCTAATGTCTTCAGCATAATCCCTACCTCCTTAAATTCTTCTGGATATAAATATAACCCTAACTCAAATGCCTCTATCAAATCCTCCCTATCCTCTTCTTTGCTCCTCTCTATTAACGCCGTGTTAATCAGTGGCTGAATAGTTACTCCTCTCTGGAAATAGGGAGGCTAACGATTACTTCTGTCCCCTGCCCAACTTTGCTTTCTATATTTATCTTTCCTTTATGGTAAGTAACAATCTGATGAGCTAAACATAATCCTAAGCCTATCCCCTCCTCTTTTGTGGTAAAGAAGGGGGTAAATATTTCATTTAAATTTTCTTCAGGGATACCCTGGCCTGTATCTGAGAACCTGACGCCCACTTCATTATTTTGAGAATCAGAATAGGTGGTAATAGTCAGTCTTCCGCCGTTAGGCATAGCATCTAAGGCATTCAGGATAAAATTTAAAAATGCCTCTTCCAGCCGTTTTTCATCTAATAGAATCAGGGGAAGCCGCCTTGAATATCGGCGAGTCAGGCGCACACCCTGCTGGGAACACCTTGTCTTAACCAGGTGGCAGGCGCTGGCTATAACTTCACCCACATCGGCCAGTTTAAAAGAAATCTCCGCCGGCCTGGCAAAATCAAGCAGATCCTTAACAATCTTGTTGGCATTCTCGGCATTTCTTAAAATAATCCTGAGATGTTTTCTGGCCGGTTGATGGAGTTTATATTTATCAAGGCAAAACTGGGCGGCCGCCGTAATATTGCCTAAAGGGTTCCTTATCTCATGGGCAATACCGGCGGCCAGTTCACCCACCCCGGCCAGCCTCTCTTGATAAAGCAACCGGTCCTCCAACTTAATAGCGGCCGTGACGTCTTTTATATAATTAATCACCTGGATAACTTTCCCCTCATCATCCTTGATAGGGAAAGTAGATATATCTAAGACTGTCCTCCCTTTATCTCTATGATGGCGAATCTTAGTTACATGATGAGGCTTGTCTTCTTCAAACGTCTTTTGGGCAGGACAATTCTCACATATACCATCACTTTGATAATATTCAGTAAAGCATTTCTTGCCAATAAGGTCAGGGAAGTCTCTTTTATTATACATCCTTAAAATTCCCTGATTAACCCTCACGATTTGATAATCCCTATCAATAACAGAAATCCCATCTTCTATGCTATCAAAGATTGCCTGGAGGTGTTTCTTAGCTTCTTTCAGTTTACGCTCGAGTTCTATTTTTTCTGTTAAGTCCACGGCTAATTCCACCACCGCTCTAATCCCTCCCTGTTTATCCTTTAACTTTGCCTAACGGCTGACACCTGAACGCTTACATCTTATTTTACCTTCAGTAGAAGTAACTATTCAGCCACAGATTTACACGGATGAAACACTGATTTTTTAAATAACTATACTTTTGCACTTTTTGTCATTCCTGCGCAAGCAGGAATCCAGAAGTCTTGATATTACTGGATTCCCGCTTTGGCGGGAATGACGAGAGGTTATTGTAAGGTCTTTGTATTTCAAGTAGTTACAAAAAAGTGTAAAAGTATGGAACCTATTCTATTTTATCCAGGCTAATCCGTGTCAATCAGTGGTTGAATAGTTGCCAGTAGATAGAAGTTAGGAATGGTGCGCCCAGGAGGAGTCGAACCTCCAATCTTCGGATTCGTAGTCCGCTGCTCTGTCCATTGAGCCATGGGCGCATTTATTGATTTACAATGACTAAGCTCCTTGATCTTTGTGATATTATAACACGATTGTCCAGTTTTGGCAAGAATTTTTTGCCGGCTCAAGTTTTAAGGGCGGGATGCAGATATAGGGCATTGCCTCACTACATAGTTACAGCACGGCCTAAGTTCCTGGCCGGTTTAATCGGTTTTTTTTAGACCTTGTTTTTAGATGCTTGACATAGATTTAAAAATATGGTATAATGTGTCTCAATCTTAGGACAGCTCGGCGAAAGTTCCTGGGCGGTTTCAGCAGGATTCGAGGATTCAAGGAGTTATGAATCTTGAAACCCTTGACCCTTATCTGACTCTACTAAACCGAGGAGGAACTTAGGCCGTGTGGTAATAGTGGTTGAATAATCACCAGAATTAATCAATTGGAGGTCAAAGAAATGAAGAAAAGCAAGCTGATGTTAGAAGTAATTATTTCATTAATCCTACTCCTAAATGTCTCAGGATTAGCCTTTAGTCAGGAGGTGCCTCCTTCCTACAGACTTGGTTCAGGAGATGTAGTCCGGATAACAGTTTTAGGCTATTCGGTTTTAAATGACACCGTTACGGTAGATGAGAATGGTTACTTTCCCTTTCAATTGATAGGAAAAGTAAAAGCGGACGGATTAACGGCCGCGGAGTTAGAAGATAAACTGGCTAAAGAATTATCCGTCTATCTGGAAGAGCCAAAGGTAACGGCGGCTATTATTTCCGCCGGTCAATTGATGAGAGAATTCAAGGAGAAAAAAGAAGAAGTCCCTCTTAAAATGCCCCCGCCGGCCGAAGAAATTTTTGAAAAAAAGGTATCGGCTGCTTACCTGCTTGGAGTAGGCGATACCCTTAAAATTGAGGTGGCCGGTCATCCCTCTATGAGTGAAATAGTGGATATTGATTCTGAGGGTATGATCTCATTTGAATTAGCCGAAAAAGAAATAGAGGCGGCCGGCCTGACCGCGGATGAGTTGGCTTCTGAGTTATCTTCCAACCTGGAACGATACATCCAACGCCCTCGAATAAATGTATTGGTCTCACCCCGGTTAATTGCCGGTGGAGATTTACTTGATATCTCAATATCGGGTTATCCGAAGATAGGTGGAAGGACCCAGGTCGGATTTGATGGCCACCTATCCTTTCCCCTTTTAGAACCCATTAAGGGTGAAGGGATGAACCGGCAAGAATTATCCGAGCTCCTGGCCGACAAGCTTAGGCCTGAGCTGGGAGGTGTTGAGGTTAGAATAGATTACATCCCTTATCTCTTAGAAACAGGCGATGTGTTGTCCATATCTGTCTGGGATCATCCTGATTTAGATGACCGGGTAGTAATTGATCTGGTGGGTAATATTTCCTATCCTTATTTAGGAGAGCTGCAAGCGGCGGGTTTGACTAAACGGGAATTGGCTGAACACATCGCCGGAGAGCTGACCCGTTATATTGAAAATCCGAGGGTGAATGTAAGCAGAGTTGATCAAAAGTTGAATTCAGAAGATGTGCTTCAAATAGCGGTCTGGGGTTATCCGGACTATTCCCGCCAAGTGACGGTCAGTCCCACCGGTTATATTTCTTTCCCCCCTCTGGGAGAAGTGAAAGCACAGGGTTTAACCAGGCATGAATTGGCCACGAAATTATCCCAAAAATTAGGTCAATATGTGCCTGACCCGAAAGTAAACATCAAGGTGGTTGACTACAAAGATAAAAAAGGCGGACAACCTGCGCCTTATTTGATTGATGTAGGAGATATAGTTAGGGTGGTTCTCTGGAAACCGGAGGGGAGTGAAGAGCATAGCCAGGAGGTTGACCCATCGGGGAATCTTTCTTTCCCTCTCATTGGAGAAGTCAAGGGCAAGGGTCTTTCCGAACTGCAATTGGCTGAAAGGTTAAAGGAACGATGGGCAAAGTATCTCATTGATCCTAAGGTAACGGTAGAGGTGGTAGAATATAAGAGCAGGTTTGTTTATATCTTTGGGGAGGTGCGGACGCCGGGTAAGTTTCCGGTGAAAGGAAATATTATTACCTTAAGAGAAGCCCTTATTGCGGCCGGATTACCCATTCAAGGTATAGCTTCGATGAGAAATGTTCGGGTGATCAGGCCGGCTTATTCCCAAGCTAATATAAGATTAGCGGATACAGTGAAACTTCTTCGAGAAGGAGAATTAAGAGAGAATTTTGAACTGCATCCCGGTGATATGGTTTATGTCCCCCCCACGTTCCTGACCAAGGTAAGCCGTTTTCTGTATCTGATCCTTTCACCTTTATCGCCGGCGGCTCAGATTATGGGTGTCTTTAATGTAGGCCAGTAGTACCCTGTCAGATTTGATTTGATAGGTTGGTCTCTTGTATAAGCAATCCCCCTCACCCTACCCTCTCCCCTCAGGGGAGAGGGTAGGGTGAAGGGTAAAAGAGGCTCTACCCACAAATACTAACTTGACAAGGCAGGAGGGGATTACCCAGCCGCATTTACGTTGTTGGCGAGAATCATCCGGCGCAGGTAATCGGTGGTCACTGATCACCGATTACTAATTACTCGATGTTCAAGTTTTTTCGACCTGCGCCATCAGACTTTCAGGGGTTGAAACCGCTAAAGCGGTTATGATTCCGGATGTTATCCTATCTGTAACACCCTGATAAATCAGGGTGCTAAACTCAATAAGCATAAGAATAGCACCCCGATTTATCGGGGTGAATCGGGGGACACTAATAAACCAAAGCAACCGCTTTAGCGGTTTATAAGAAAACTTGGGACGGTTCAAATCGTCCATTTTTCTTGTGAAACCTGGCGGGTCCTTCGTATCTTCCTCAATAATTCGGGGCAACCTACTCGGATTACACGAGATCAGAAACCCGTTTTTTCGGAAAAAACGGGTTTCTAATTTAGCCGCAAGCTTTCACAGTAAGGTGAACCATCCCGAAAACTTTGAACATCGAGTAATTACCAATCACTGATTAGAGGAGAACAGCTATATGGCTGAAGATAAAAGGCAACAACTAACTGTTTGGGATTACGGACAAATTATCTTCCGGCGGAAATGGTTTTTCATTATTCCCACCGTGATTGTCTTTCTCACGGCGGTTATTGGGACTCGATTTTTACCCAAAATTTATCGGTCATCAACGACCATCCTGGTTCAAGAGACCGGGTTGGTTAACCCCAACCTGCTTGGAGATATGGCCGTAAGCAGCACGGTAGACAGTCGACTCGTTTTACTGGAGACGGAAATCAAAAGTTCAAAGAGATTAAAACAGTTGATCCATCAAATAGAGGCGGATCAGACTCTTACTTCTCCCGACCAGATGAATAGTTTGATTAATCATCTTCGCCGTAACATCTCGGTTGAAATGGACTATCATAAGGTGACCGGTCTCACCATTATCATTGCTTATGAAGGCCCAGAGCCTTACACCGTTCAGGAGGTGGTTAAGGGTATCACTGATATCTTCATGGAGGAAAACCTGCTGCTGCAAAAAGAAGAATCCACTACCACTATTGATTTTATTAAAGAACAGTTGGAAAATTATAAACAAAGATTGGAGGAAGCAGAAAAGGCCCTCCAAAAATTTCAGGAGGAAAATCTATTAGAACTTCCGGTGGGAACTTCCAAAGAGGGCGGTGCAGGCAAGGAATCTACCCAAATAATAGTGTCTCCGGATTTGGACAAGTTAACCTCTACTCAGAGCAGTTTAATGGAGGTCAATCTCCAAATTCAGATGCTGGAAAAGCAAAAGGCTATGTTGCGTCGGCAGCTTTCAGGAGAAGAAAAGGTCATCCTTGACGCCGTAACTAAAGAAGTAAATCCGGTAGCCGCTAAATTGCAGGAGAGATTGATCGGTCTTCAGGCGGAACTGGCCGATGCCAGGACCCAATTTACCGAGGAGCATCCGGAAGTGCTTAGATTGAAAATGACCATTGAGCGAATAAAAGACCAGTTGGCCCAGGAAGAAAAGACCATCAGAAGCGGTGAGGTAACCAAGGTAAATCCTATTTATCAAGAGCTGGAAAGGAAATATCGAGAGGTAGAATTAGCCATAGATTCTTTTAGGACAAGACAAGGGGAGCTTTCTGGGTTGGTGGCCAGGTATAAAGAGAGGGTGAAGGACGTTCCCAAGCGGGAGTTGGAGTATAGCCGGCTTATCCGGAATCAAGCGACTAACCAAAAGATATATAATATGTTTTTTGATAAACTGCAAGCGGCTGATATCTCCTGGGATCTGGAAGGCACCAAGAGGGAAAGAAAGTTTATTATTCTGGAGGAACCCCAACTGCCGACCTCGCCTATAAAACCCAAAAAAGAGGCCATTGCCCTCTTGGGACTTTTTATAGGCATGGGACTTGGTTTGGGCTGTGTCTTCCTGACCGAATATACTGACCATTCCTTCAGGTCGGTGGAAGATGCCCAAGTTTTTCTTGGCTTGCCTGCCCTTGGCTCTACCGCTCTAATTATAACTGAGACGGAGGAAGCCAGACAACAATTATACTCCCGTATAATATGGGCGGTGTTAGGCGTTATCCTGGTGGCCGTGTTAGCCGCCGGTTCTATTCAATATTATCGGGAACACATCCGTAACCAGGAAACCCCAATGTCAGCAATAATTCAAAAGGGGGGTAAAGTATGGGGAAGATAACCGAAGCATTAGGATTAACCAAAAAACTAAAAAGACCCAGCCTTACTTCTGCTATTGATCCTCATATTGTCACTTATTACAACCCTAAATCAGCGGTAGCCGAACAATACAGGAGTATGCGAACCAATATTCAGTCACTCAGTTCTGAAAACCCCCCGCAGGCTTTTATTGTAAGCAGTTCTATTCATGGGGAAGGAAAGAGCACCACGGCCACAAATTTAGCGGTAACTATGGCCCAGGATAGGGATAAGACTATCCTCCTGGGAGACTGTGATCTCAGGAAACCGGCTATTGATCAATTGCTGGGCCTGGAACCAAAATTCGGGTTGGCCGAGGTCTTAAATGAAGAGGTTGATTTGAAAGAGGCCTTAGTTAAGACACCCATAGATAATCTGGTGGCCCTCCCTTGCGGCCGGATACCACCTAATCCTTCCGAGCTTTTAGGCTCTAAGAAAATGAGCCACCTGCTGGTCCAGTTGCGTTCTTATTTTGACTATGTCATCCTGGATACTCCCCCTATCATACCGCTTACCGATGCAGGGGTCCTGGGCGCTCAAACAGACGGGGCGTTGCTGGTCATTCAGGCTTATCGAACTCAGCGAGAGATGGTCCAGCGGTCCTATTCTCTGCTGGCCAGAGCAGGGGTTAAAGTTTTGGGATTTACCCTGACGAGCATGCGGGATTTCCTCCCGGCCTACTTTTCCGAATATGGCTATCATTATGGCTATCATTACAGCTACCAATATGATTATGAGAAAGGGAGGAAATAGTGGCCCGGACTTATCTTATTACCGGCGGAGCCGGATTTATTGGTTCTAATATTGTCCATGCCCTGGTTAAGGCTGGAGACCGGGTAAAGGTTTTGGACAACTTTGCCACCGGCAAACAGGAAAATTTAGCCGGCCTGGAGGGTAAGTTTGAACTGGTAGAAGAGGATATAAGGGATATGAAGGCCGTCAGGCAGGCCGTGGCCGGCGTAGACTATGTACTTCATCAGGCGGCCTTACCTTCTGTCCCCCGCTCCATTGAAGACCCTATTTCAGCCAATGAGGTTAATGTCTCGGGAACCCTTAACGTATTGGTAGCCGCCAGAGATGCCGGCGTCAAAAGGGTGGTTTATGCCGCCTCTTCGAGTGCCTATGGCGATTCAGAGACCTTGCCCAAGCGGGAAGATATGGCCGCTAACCCCCTCTCCCCTTATGCGGTAAATAAATTAGTCGGCGAGTGGTATTGTCGTATCTTTTATAAACTCTATGGGTTAGAGACGGTCTCCCTCCGATACTTCAACATCTTTGGCCCCAGACAAGACCCCGCTTCCCAATATTCAGCCGTCATCCCTAAGTTTATTGATTCCCTGGCTAAAGAGACCTCCCCTATTGTCTACGGTGATGGAGAACAGTCCCGAGACTTTACTTATATTGATAATGCTGTCTCGGCCAATCTGGCGGCGGCCACGGCGCCGGGGGCGGCCGGTGAGGTGTTCAATATCGCCTGCGGAGACCGTTTTACCCTTAATAAACTATTAGCTGAACTAAAAGATATTATGGGGGTAGATATCCCGGCCTATTATACTGACCCCAGGCCAGGCGATGTAAGACACTCTCTGGCTGATATCTCTAAGGCCGAAAAGATCCTGGGCTATAATCCAAAAGTCAAATTTAGAGAAGGCCTGGTTAAGACAGTAGAGTGGTTCACTCGGTAAGTAGATAGTAGTCAGCAGTCAGTAATCAGGCTACTCCTTACCCTGTTTACTGTCTACTTGTAACCGTTCAGGTATAGCTGCACGGATTAGCACGGATAAATAACACAGGACAGAAGGCGGAAGTGTAGGGACAGGGCTTGTCCCTGTCCGTGCTTGTCCATGTCCGTTCCGTAGACGGACAACCACAAGGGTTGTCCCTACAGCCTAAGGACAGACACCCGAATCACGGACACGGCTCACGGATTTTCCGTGTTTCATCTGTGTGCATCTGTGGCTGAACGGTTACGTCTACTTAATCATGAAGCTTATCGTTCAAATCCCCTGTTTAAATGAAGAGAAGACCCTGCCTTTAACGGTAAGGGATATCCCGCGAGATATTCCGGGCGTGGACAAAGTGGAATTATTGGTTATCGACGATGGAAGCCGGGACATGACCGTGGAGGTAGCCAGGGAACTGGGGGTAGAACATATTGTCAGTTTTTCCCGTAATAAAGGATTAGCCAAGGCCTTTGCGGCCGGGATAGACACCTGTCTTAAATTGGGGGCCGATATTATTGTTAATACAGACGGGGATAACCAGTACTGCGGTCAAGATATACCTAAGCTTATTCAACCCGTACTTAAAGGAGAGGCGGACATTGTGGTCGGAGATAGAGAAGTAGAAAAAATAGCCCACTTCTCCTTTATCAAGAAAAAGCTGCAAAAATTTGGCTCCTGGGTAGTCCGCCAGGTTTCTTATACCAATATCCCCGATACTACTTCCGGTTTTCGGGCCTTTTCCAGGGAAGCGGCCTTGAGGATAAATGTTATTTCCCCTTACACCTACACCCTGGAGACTATTATTCAAGCCGGTCAGAAGGGAATGGCCGTTACTCACGTGCCTATCAGAACCAATGAAAAACTCCGCGAATCCCGCCTTTTTACCTCTATTAGAAATTACGTTATAAAATCAACCATATCTATTATTCGCACTCATACTATGTATCAGGCCTTACGGGTCTTCTTTAGTATTGGGTTCCTTGTTTTTATGGGCGGGTTCCTGATTGGAGCCAGATTCCTGTATTTCTTTTTCACTAACCAGCAACCCTATGGTCACATTCAATCACTTATCCTGGCTGCTGTCTTGCTGATTACCGGCTTTCAGGTTATGCTCATCGGACTCTTGGCCGATGTCATCTCGGCCAACCGTAAGTTAATCGAGGATATTCTGTATCGAGTGAAAGGGATGGAACTGTCTTCTATGCGGCAGGATAAAAAGGAGTAACGTAATTATTCAGCCATTGATTGACACGGATTAGCCCGGATAAAATAGACTACTGGTCTATCACGATGGGCAACCGTTCACCCCCGATTCCTCACGGAATAACATTGATCTCAAATAATTAATAGTCCCCTCTGGCAAAAGTTTCGATCTGGGCGGTTAGATCTAAGGAACACTTTCGGATAAAACCTGTCCCCCCTGATTAAATCAGGGGGAACAGGTTTTATTGTAAGTGTTCAGCCACAAAGACACTAAGACACAAAAATAGAGCAGTAGAGCAGCAGAGCAGTAGTTAAAGACTTTTCTGAAAGTTCCAGAACTGCTGCTCTATTGCTCTATTGCTCTCGTGTCTTCGTGCCTTGGTGGCTGAACGGTTACGTTTTATGTAACTACTCAAAACTAAGTTAAGCAGTTAGTTGTGAGACAAAGCAAAATTCCCTCTCCCTTGAGGGGCTTATCCTTACCCACAAATTGGGTAAAAGGATGGGAGAAGTAAGGATAAACCACGAAGAGCACGAAGGACACGAAGAAAAAAATATTCGACCTGTATGGTTAGAAATTACAAGCAATTCTCCTTAAACCTGAAAGGTTTGAATTTTATATAACCACAGGTGAAACCTGCGGAAACGAAACATCTACCACAGCTCAACCCTGAAAGGGTTGAATTCTATGTGATGGATAATATTCGACCCTTGCAGGGTCGAGCGTTGCGGGAGTGTTTATCTTCCGTAGCTTGCATCTACGGCTATTTAAAATTTGACGCTTTCAGCGTCAGTAGTCTACAACCTTAACCGTACAGGTCGAAATTAGTTATGAATTTAGTCTCTTTGTGTCTTCGTGTCTTTGTGGCTGAACACTTACAAATAATTAAGGAGGTTTAAGGCAATGAAGAGGTATAGAATTACTACTTTAGTTCTCCTAATAACCATGGGGCTATTAGCGAACCTGGGATACAGTTATGTACCCCAGTTAATGAATTATCAAGGGAGGTTAGCCAATGCCTCCGGCACACCTGTGCCAGATGACAGTTACACCATTACCTTACGCATTTACAATGTAGCCACAGGGGGAGCTGCCCTTTGGGCAGAGACCCAGAATGTAGTCACCCAGGATGGACTCTTCAGTATTATCTTGGGAAGTGTTAATCCCCTCAACCTTGATTTTAATGAAGACTACTGGCTTGGGGTTCAGGTCTCGCCTGATCCAGAGATGAGCCCAAGGCAAAGGATAGTCAGTTCTGGTTACAGTATCAATACAGATAACCTGGATGGACAGGATGGGACTTACTATACCAATTGGAGTAATCTGACTAATGTGCCGGCAGGTTTTGCCGATGGGGTGGATAATGAAGGTACAGGGGTGACCGACCATGGGGCACTGACCGGCCTAACAGATGATGACCATACTCAGTATCTCTTAACCGATGGAACCAGGCCAATGGCGGGTAATCTGGATATGGGGAATAACTACATCGCTAACCTCCATCAATTAAATGGAGGTACCCCCTGGACCTCAGCCAATGATGGCCCTGGCTCAACCCTTGATGCCGACCTTCTGGATGGACAGGATGCCTCTGCCTTTGCCTCCTCTACCCATAACCACAACGACAGTTACTACACTGAAACAGAATTGAATACCTCGGATGGAGATGCACCAAATAGCGGTTCAAACCGAATGCACTGGGATAATCTTAACGGTGTGCCGGTAGGTTTTGCCGATGGCGTGGATAATGAAGGCACAGGGGTGACCGACCATGGGGCCCTGGCTGGCTTAGGGGATGATGACCACACCCAGTATCTCTTAACTAATGGAACCAGGCCAATGGCGGGTAACCTGGATATGGGGAATAACCAGATCACTAACCTCCATCAATTAAATGGAGGCACCCCCTGGACCTCAGCTAATGATGGCGCTAGCTCAACCCTTGATGCCGACCTCTTGGATGGACAGGATGCCTCTGCCTTTGCCTCCTCTATCCATAACCATAACGACACTTACTACACCGAGACAGAATTGAATACCTCAGATGGAAGTGGACCAAATATCGGTTTAAACCTAATGCACTGGGATAATCTTAACGGTATGCCGGTAGGTTTTGCCGATGGCGTGGATAATGTAAGTACAGGTGGGGTGACCGACCATGGAGACCTGATAGGCTTAGGAGATGATGACCATGCACAATACCTCTTAGTTAGTGGAACAAGGCAGATGACTGGTAACTTGAATATGGGGGATAACAGTATCACTAACCTCAATCAATTAAATGGAGGTACACCCTGGACCTCAGCTAATGATGGCGCTGGCTCAACCCTTGATGCCGACCTCTTGGATGGACAGGATGCCTCTGCCTTTGCCTCCTCTACCCACAACCATAACGAGATTTACTACACCGAGACAGAATTGAATACCTCAGATGGAGATGCACCAAATACTGGTTCAAACCGGATGCATTGGAATAATCTTAACGGGGTGCCGGCAGGTTTTGCTGATGGGGTGGATAATGAAGGGGCAGGTGGGGTGACCGACCATGGGGCCCTGACCGGCTTAGGAGATGATGACCATGCACAATACCTCTTAGTTAGTGGAGCAAGGCAGATGACTGGTAACTTGAATATGGGGGATAACAGTATCACTAACCTCAATCAATTAAATGGAGGTACACCCTGGACCTCAGCTAATGATGGCCCTGGCTCAACCCTTGATGCCGACCTCTTGGATGGACAGGAGGCCTCTGCCTTTGCCTCCTCTATCCATAACCATAACGACACTTACTACACTGAAACAGAATTGAATACCTCGGATGGAGATGCACCAAATAGCGGTTCAAACCTAATGCACTGGGATAATCTTAACGGGGTGCCGGCAGGTTTTGCCGATGGGGTGGATAATGAAGGGGGGGTGACCGACCATGGGCTACTGACCGGCTTAGGGAATGATGACCATCCCCAGTATCTCTTGACTAATGGAACCAGGCCAATGGCGGGTGATCTGAATATGGAGGATAACAGTATCACTAACCTCAATCAATTAAATGGAGGCACACCCTGGACCTCAGCTAATGATGGCTCTGGCTCAACCCTTGATGCCGACCTCTTGGATGGACAGGATGCCTCTGCCTTTGCCTCCTCTACCCACAACCATAACGAGATTTACTACACCGAGACAGAATTGAATACCTCAGATGGAGATGCACCAAATATCGGTTCAAACCTAATGCACTGGGATAATCTTAACGGGGTGCCGGCAGGTTTTGCCGATGGGGTGGATAATGAAGGGGGGGTGACCGACCATGGGCTACTGACCGGCTTAGGGAATGATGACCATCCC
>JBFMHI010000050.1:13523-16086 GCA_040753085.1 bacterium
TACTGACCGGCTTAGGGAATGATGACCATCCCCAGTATCTCTTGACTAATGGAACCAGGCCAATGGCGGGTGATCTGAATATGGAGGATAACAGTATCACTAACCTCAATCAATTAAATGGAGGCACCCCCTGGACCTCAGCTAATGATGGCGCTGGCTCAACCCTTGATGCCGACCTCTTGGATGGACAGGATGTCTCTGCCTTTGCCTCCTCTACCCACAACCATAACGACAGTTACTACACTGAGACAGAATTGAATACCTCAGATGGAGATGCACCAAATAGCGGTTCAAACCTAATGCATTGGGATAATCTTAACGGGGTGCCGGCAGGTTTTACCGATGGGGTGGATAATGAAGGGGGGGTGACCGACCATGGAGCCCTGACCGGCTTAGGGAATGATGACCATCCCCAGTATCTCTTAACTAATGGAACTAGGCCAATGGCGGGTAACCTGGATATGGGGAATAACCAGATCACTAACCTCAATCAATTAAATGGAGGCACACCCTGGACCTCAGCCAATGATGGCGCTGGCTCAACCCTTGATGCCGACCTCTTGGACGGACAGCATTCCTCTGCCTTTGCCTCCTCTATCCACAACCATAATGACACTTACTACCCTAAGACAGAATTGAATACCTCAGATGGAGATGCGCCAAATATCGGTTCAAACCGGATGCACTGGGATAATCTTAACGGTGTGCCGGCAGGTTTTGCCGATGGCGTGGATAATGAAGGTGCGGCTGGGGTGACTGACCATGGGGCACTCACAGGCTTAGGAGATGATGACCATACCCAGTATGGTTTATTGGCAGGAAGAAGTGGAGGGCAAACCCTTCGTGGATCAAATGCTGCTTCCGAGAATTTGACCCTGGATTCCACCAGCCATTCCACAAAAGGGAATGTTCTATTGAATCCCTCCGGAGGTAAGGTGGGTATTGGGACAACGAGTCCGGAGTTTAGACTGAGTATTGATAACGACGGTGGAATCCTGGCCAAAGGGGCTCAGGGTAGCGGGGCTACTCTTACTACATCTGGAGCAGGCACAAGGCTCATCTGGTATCCCCGTAAGGCTGCATTCAGAGCAGGAATTGTAGGTGGGAGCGAATGGGATGATGCTAATATAGGGCCCTACTCAACCGCAATGGGGGGTGGTTCAATTGCAAGTGGGAACAACTCAACCGCAATGGGAATTAACACAACTGCAAGTGGACAATACTCAACCGCAATGGGGGGTGGTTCAATTGCAAGTGGGCACTACTCAACCGCAATGGGGTTTAGCACAACTGCAAGTGGGAACTCCTCAACCGCAATGGGGGATAACACAACTGCAAGTGGACAATACTCAACCGCAATGGGTCGATTGGTAACTGCACAAGCTTATTGTTCTATTGTCCTTGGCGAAGGGTTAGATTACAATAATCGATTGATCAACAACACTCCCGACTCCCTGATAGTTGGATTTAATAGTAATACTACCTTGTTTGTGGATTCTGATCAGGTGGGTATTATGACAAGCAGCCCTGCAACTGGATTTGAACTGGATGTTAATGGAGATATACGATGTGTAAGTTTGACCCAGACGAGTTCTTTAAGGTTCAAGGAGGATATAAGGGAGATCGATAAGCCCTTAGAACGGGTGATGAGTCTTAGGGGTGTATACTTCAACTGGAAGGATTCAAATAAGCAGGATATAGGTTTGATTGCCGAAGAGGTGGGAAGGGTCATCCCTGAGGTGGTAACCTATGAAGAGAATGGGGTAGATGCAATTGGACTTGACTATGCAAGATTAGTGGCTTTACTGATTGAGGCGGTGAAGGAGCAACAGAAGAGGATCGAGTTTCTGGAAGGAGAGATGGCAAAGCTTATAAGGAGGTAGGTTGATCTTGAAGAAGACTAAATACATTATCTTATCCTTTACGTTGGCCATCTCCTTACTATGGAGGAGTTCTCCTTCTTTCTCTCAGAACTATACCCTTTCCTGGTATAGTTTTGCTCAAGGAGGAGGAGTGATGAGCTCAAGTAATTATGGCCAGAGAGGGGTTATGGGGTATGGGTCAACCGGAAACTCTGCAAGCCAAAATTATGGCCTGGGCTCAGAATTTCTCCAGGTGATGTTATGGGAAGTGGATATCTACCTGGGGGATGAATTGAAGGTCTATAACTTCCCTAATCCTTTCAACTCCTTGAAAGAGAGGACAAGGATCAAATACTTCCTTCCTGGCAGTGGAGAAGAAGAGGTATTTTTGCGAATATATACTGTTTCAGGGGAAGTTGTGCGGGAGATAGAGGAAGGGAAGAAAGAAAAAGGTCACTTCTACTTTGTAGACTGGGATGGGAAGAATGGGGATGGAGAGAGGGTGGCAAGTGGGGTCTATATCCTCCTCCTCAAGGCCGGCTCCCGATCTACCCTCTTTAAGATGGCAGTAATTAAATAAATTGGGTGTGGCTACTTTTCATGCAGCCATTTTCCATTCGTAAGTCCCGTAAAGACGTTTCTGTTCCTCTCTGATATGGAAATCCCAATACTTGTCCATATCATCGCTGAGGTTGATAGCG
>JBFMHI010000051.1:0-7331 GCA_040753085.1 bacterium
GGTTGTCCGTCTACGGAACGGACATGGACAAGCACGGACAGGGACAAGCCCTGTCCCTACACTTCCGCCTTCTGTCCTGTGTTATTTATCCGTGCTAATCCGTACAGCTATACCTGAACGGTTACCTCTATATTACTATGTATGAACTAACAGTTACCGCCCACTTTTCTGCGGCTCACCGCCTGGACGGATATCCTGGAGAGTGTGCCAGGCTGCACGGTCATAACTGGAAGGTGGAAGTCGAGGTTCAGGCGGAGGAATTAAACAGTCTCGGTATGGCTATTGACTTTAGACAGCTAAAAGAGGCGCTGGGACAGGTCCTGACTCAACTGGATCACCGGTATTTGAATGAGATCCCTTCTTTGGCTAACCGAAATCCCACTTCGGAAATACTGGCGGCCTATATTTATCATGAACTGGAAAAGTCTCTGGAAGGTGTCAAATTAAGCCGGATCAGGGTTTGGGAAAGCGAAACCACTTCGGCGGCATATCAGAGAAAAGATAGAGGTCAGAAGTCAGAATGATAGGTATTTTCAGGTGAACAATCCGAAATCCGAAATGGAAAAATCCGAGGTGTTCATTGTAGGGGCAGGCCTCTGTGCCTGCCCTTCTTGGGTTGGGCAACCACAAGGGGTTGCCCCTACTCTCACCTTTGTCTTCTGTCCTCTGCCATCTGCTATTTATCCGTGCTAATCCGTGGTAATCAGTGGCTGAATAGTTACAAATCCGAAATGAAAAAATCCGAAATCCGGGGTACCCACGAAGTGGGTGCGAAATCCATTGTGCTTCTCTCCGGAGGGTTGGACTCGGCGGTCAACTTAGCTAAGGCTAAAGAGGGAACCGAAGTTAAACTGGCTCTTACCTTTGATTATGGTCAGCGGGCCGCCGGCCAAGAAATAAAAGCCGCCCGCCGTCTTTGCCAGTTTTATAAAGTAACTCATCAGGTAATTGAACTTCCCTGGTTGGCCGAAGTTACCACTACCTCTCTGGTTGACAAGAGTCGAGACGTGCCTTTTCCTGACCTCAACCGGGATGATCAAGCCGGTCTGGCCAGAGCAGTTTGGGTCCCCAATAGAAATGGTCTCTTTATTAACATTGCCGCCAGCCTGGCTGAAGCCCTGGACTGTGATCTAATTGTGGTTGGGTTTAATGCCGAAGAAGCCGTCACCTTCCCTGATAATTCAGTTCCCTTCTTAGAAGCAGTCAACCTCTCCCTCAGCTATTCTACTTTAAGTTACCCTAAGGTAGTCGGCTACACTTTGCGCCTGGACAAGCCAGGGATTGTCTCATTAGGGAAGGAACTGGGCGTTCCTCTGGATAGAATCTGGAGCTGCTATCTGGGAGAGACATTAATGTGCGGCCGCTGCGAGAGCTGCCAGCGATGTATCCGGGCCTTTAAAAAGGCAGGGGCTTGGGACCTGATCGGGGAGAAATTTAGGAGATGATCCAGAATAAGTTTATTCCAGAAATAATTACCTATACAGGTGAACAACTCCGTTCTCACTGGATCTATCATCAGACCGGACTCCTGGGCGATGCCATTGTTGCCTTTCGGGGTCCGGCGGAAGTAAATCAAGACCACTTGATTGATCTGGCTGATGTCAGAGAGGGAAAATACATTCAAAGCCGGGATATGCTCCACTTCTTAGTGGAGCATTTTGATCTCGATCTTGTCCAAGCCATCCTCAGGCAAAGGCTTTTGATCTCCATCTGCGCCGAAAGAATCAATCAGCATCTTGACAAACTCTCCGTGGTAAGATCTGGCGATGACCTCTATGACGGCCAGAAGAAGCTTTCTGTCTCCATTGCTACGCTTTCTTCTGTCTCAAGCCTTATCCATATCGGGATAAACATAGACAGCACAGACACACCGCTTCCTACCATTGGGCTTTCTGATTACTCGATAGATCCGGAGGCTTTTGCCGAAAAGATTCTTGAGAGTTACTCGGAAGAAATAAAGGGGATGCAGATAGCCCGCTGCAAAGTAAAGGGGGTAGTGTAGCGGAGAAATCTCAGTTAACCTTTTTCCCTCAATTGCCGATAAATATTATAGGAGAGGCAATGTTCATCCTTTCGGCCATTTGTCGAATCGCTAATCTCGAATTGCGAATTGCCAATCTATCTTTTAACTATACTTTTGCATTTTTTGTCATTCCTGCGCAAGCAGGAATCCAGAAGTCTTGATATTACTGGATTCCCGCTTTCGCAGGAATGACGAGAGGTTATTGTAAGGTATTTGTATTTCAGGTAGTTACAAAAAGTGCAAAAGTATTACTTTTAATTAATCCACAATTCGCGATCCGCGATTCGCGATTAATCCGTGAGTGGCCCCAACGATGAACAAGGTCAGAGGAGAACCACCAAATGTCGGCTAATTTTTTAGATAAACTTGAGGGAATAATTAAGTTAGAAAAGGAACTTTATCAAGATCTGTTTGATCTCTCTTTGAGCAAGCAGCAGGCGATTTTGAATAGAGATATTCACAAGCTCTCCCAAATGGTAAAAAAAGAAGAGGAGTTAGTGGCTGAAATGGGCAAGGTAGAAAAGGATCGCCTGGATATCCTGGCCAGTCTGGCTAAGTTATGGCGACTTTCTACCGGGAAATTAACCTTAAAGAAGATCATAGAACTGGCCCCATCTTCCCATACGGAACGACTTAAACGGATGGGCGATAGTCTTCTCTCTACCATAATGGAGTTGGCTGCCTTAAATAAGGTGAATGAACGTTTGATTGAAGACTCCTTAGCCTTGACCAGATTGTTGCTTAAAACCATCGTAGAGGGTAATGCCGTAGTTTACGGACATCAAGGAGAAAAGAAAGAGAGGGGATTAAATCTCCTGCTTAACCAACAAGCGTAGAGGTAGGGGCAACCCCCTGTAGTTGCCCAACACAGGTATGGGCAACCCCTTGTGGTTGCCCAACTGTGGTTGCCTTACGGACACGAATCACGGACACGGTTCACGAATTTTCAGTGTTTCATCCGTGTAAATCTGTGGCTGAATAATTACAATTATTGTAAGCGTTCAGCCACTAAGGCACAAAGACACAACCTCGATCCTCGATTCTGGATGCTCGATTCTGGATGCTCGATCCTGGATACTGAATCCTTTACCAGCATCGAGGATCGAGCATCGAGCATCGAGCATCGAACATCCAGCATCATATGCTGAACGGTTACCAATTATTAATTATTACGGGGGGAAGGGAGGCCCAACGATAATTTGTGCACAAGGAGGTGAAATGACCAATGGGTTCGACTTTCTCTGGACTGGAAATCGGCAAACGAGGTATTCAGGCCCATCAAAAGGCCTTAGAGGTAGTTGGTCATAATATTGCCAACGCCAATACAGAAGGATATTCCCGCCAACAGGTAGAACTAACCACCAGTATCCCCCTTTATCCCCCTAGCATTGACAATCCTAATCTGGCTGGTCAAATAGGCAGCGGCACAAGCGTTGGCTTTATTTGTCGGGTCAGGGATGCGTTTTTGGATAATCGGATGGCCTTTGAGAGGCAAAATCTCTCGAAATGGGAAGGCCGTGCCGATAAACTTCATCGGCTGGAGCTGATCCTCAATGAGCCTCAGGATACCAACCTGCGCCATGCCTTAAATCAATTCTGGCAATCCTTAGAGGACTTAAACAACGACCCTGAAAGTAAAGCGCCCAGGGCCATGGTGGTAGCCAGGGCAGAGTCCCTGGCCGGTGTTATTCAGCATAACTACAGCCAGATGCAATTCTTGCGTGATGATATCGACAAGGAGATCCAGGCCAGGGTAGAAGAAATCAATGACTATTCTAAAAAGATCGCTGAACTCAACCGCAGCATCCAGATTGCCCAAGCCAATAATGAAAATCCCAATGATATGATGGATAAGCGGGAGGTGCTGGTCCAGAAAATAGCCAAACTGGCGGATGTGACCGTGGGCAGAACCGATGAAGATGATTTTGCCGTGGCCATTGATGGCAAGCTTTTGGTCCAGGGAGAGATGGCCTTCGGCCTGGGCACGGAATCGGATAATTCTAACTCAGGCCTGACCAAAATCATCAACAAACACACCCAAGAGACCGTTCATATTAATGCCGGTGAATTAGGGGGCATCCTGGAAGTCAGGGATAAGGTCATCCCTGAAAATTTGAAGGCCATAGATGAATTGGCGATTACCCTGATCGATCGAATCAACGAGATACATCGAAACGGTTTTGGTCTGGACGGCTCAACAGGTCTTGACTTTTTTAATCCAACGCCGGTCGAGGAAAACGCCAAAGGGGTTTATAAGGTCACCGGTTCTGAATATGTCCACCGCACCGATAAAGCGCTTTTAGGCTTGGATAAGAATAACGAACCCTACAATCCTTACTTTTTCTTTCCTTACACTGATCCTGATAACTATTTGACGCCTAAGGGAAGGTTTGAGATCAATGGGAAATTTATTGACTATGATGCCACGGTAGACAGCCTGGAAGACCTTGTTGATCGGATTAATGAAGCCGAGGCTGGCGTGGTGGCTTCTATCAGCCCGGCTCATCGCCTTACCCTGACCGCTACGGCCGGGCGTGATTTTGAGATAACTTCTCTTAGTGATGACCCCAAGGAATGGAGATACGTTAGGAGCCAAAAGGAGGTTGTCTCCGGAACAGGGACAGTAAATCTGAACGGCGGGCTGAATCTGGCCAACTTTGGACAGGATGTGGGGGGAAAGATAACCATTAACGGCGTTACCTTCAATCTGGCCGACTATACTTCAGTCTCGGAATTTATGCAGGCCATCAACCATTCTGAGGCCGGTGTGGTCCTGGATTATGATGAGGAAAATGACCGCTTTATCCTTGAAAACACGGTCCTGGGTAATGACTTAGTGCTTAGTGAAGATATTTCCAGCACACCCGGCAAGGTGGGCTTCTTTACCGCCGTTAATATTTCGACGGAGGATCCGACCCCTTTACACGGCAATCTGCTTGAAAAGCTGGGTATCTTGAAAGAAGATAAAAACTATGACACCTATAATCCGGACCCGAAAGATAATCTGGCGGCTGATTGGCTGGGGGTGCCTATTAGGGGCGCCGCCACCCAGCTATCTCTTTCTGACAAGATCAAGGAGAACATCGACCGAATTGCTGCCGCCCAAGGGGTAGATAACTCTGATCCCCTGGACGGCGTGGCCGATATATCTAACGGCGAAGGCGATGGCTCTAATGCCTTAAAAATGGCCGATATAAAGGGAAAGCTTTATCTGGCCGAAGGAACCGCTAATTTTGATGACTTCTTTTCCGGAATGGTGGCTAAAGCCGGGGCAAATTCTGCCGAGGCCAAACGAGAGGTGGAAAATCGAGAGCTTTATATGGAAAATCTGGAAAACCTCAGGGATTCCATCAGCGGGGTTTCTCTGGACGAAGAAATGGTCGACCTGATTCGTTACCAACAGGGCTATGCCGCCGCCGCCCGCTTTATCGCCACCATAAATCAGGTGCTGGATAGGATTATGACGCTCGGACAGGTGTAAAGCTGGAGGCATGATCGGCGGGCTAATGAATTATCGGCGTGAATCAGGCATAAAAGGGACCAAGTATAAGTGAATATGGTAACCGTTCAAGGGGTAATGAAAGTTGAGGGGAAATTTTTGTAACTATTCAGCCCTTAAGGCACAAAGACACAACCTCGATCCTCGATCCTGGATGCTCGATCCTGGATACTGGATCCTTTACCAGCATCGAAGATCGAGCATCGAGGATCGAGCATTGAGCATCCAGCATCATGTGCTGAACGGTTACTGAATATGAAACCCGAAACTCGAAAGCGAGGTGATTTCTATGCGTATTTCAAACATTATGATGCATCGGTCAGTATTAACTAATATTCAGAAAAGCTACGAGGAACTGGACGACCTCAATTACAAGCTCTCTTCAGGAAAAGACTTTCGCTTTCCGGGCCAGGACCCGGTCGCGGCGACCGGCAGCATGGAGCTGCGGACAAATCTGACCAAACAGGAGCAGTTTCAACGTAATATTACTGATGGACTTATGTGGATGAATACAGTTGATAAAACTATGTCCGACGTCTCCGGCCTCCTTCATCGGGTCAGAACCCTGGCGGTGCAGGGAGCCAATGATCCTTACGCCAATCCAGACCGTATGGCGATCGGTCTGGAGATCGATCAAATCCTGGAAGAGTTAGTTGATCTGGCTAATATGAACTTCAATAACCGCTATGTATTTGCCGGAGCCAAAACACTGACTAAACCCTTTGAAATAGCTTATGGTCGTGACGAGGGCCAGGAATCTGATCTGCCTGACTGTCCTATCGGAGGAATCAATGCGGATCGGATCACTCAGGTTACCTATCACGGTAATAGCGTAGAACTTAGGCGGGAGATTGATGAGGGGACAAAATTGTCTATTAACACTATTGGAGACGATCTATTTTTCATCACGGCCCATAAGATTACCATGCAGAGTGATGTCGTTCACAATGCCAATGTTACCCTTAATTCCTCTGAGGCATACAACGGAGCCATTGGGGACCCTTCAGGTCCGGCGGGAACCGGTGTCTTTCGGATCAATGGCTATGATATTTTCTACAATGCCGAGGTTGATTCTCTGGCTGACATTGCTGACCGGATCAACACGGCCGATGTCGGGGTCACGGCTACCATAGATTCTGACCTTTCCGGCCCCAGGATTGATCGAATGGTCTTAACGGCTAAATCCCCTTCGGAGATATGGTTTGAGGATGTGGGTGACGGCAATCTCTTACAAAAATTGGGATTCATTGATGAGAGTGTCGCGCCAAACAATATCTATACCCCTTCTATAGCCAAGTTTGAAGAGGTGAGAATCAGTCTCTTTGATACGCTGATTGATCTGAGGGACCATCTCTTTCAGGCGGCCACTGATGAGGCCGATGCCCGGTCCATTTCCAATGAAGATATCCAACGACTGAATTGGGGACTAAATAATCTCTTAGCCCAACAGGCCGATCTGGGAGCCAGGGTAAATCGGTTTGAAGTGATGGAGAGTCGTCAGGAAGACTATAAACTCAACACCCGGGAAATCCTGGCCGAAACCGAAGGAGCCGATATCGCCGAGACGATTATGAATCTCCGGTTAGCCGAAGCCATTCAACAGGCCGCCCTTTCCTCTGGTGCCCGAGTGATCAGGCCCAGCTTGATGGATTTTCTATAAAATATCCTCGATCCCCCATCTCTAAACAGCTTGATGTGTTCTCTCTCTTTGGGCAACAATTAAATCACCTAAATATTTAGCCAAATATTGGTTTGTCTGTTGTATCATTTCTCGAGTTAGGATACTTTGTTTTTCTAATGCCTCTCGGG
>JBFMHI010000051.1:7431-15393 GCA_040753085.1 bacterium
TAAACAGCTTGATGTGTTCTCTCTCTTTGGGCAACAATTAAATCACCTAAATATTTAGCCAAATATTGGTTTGTCTGTTGTATCATTTCTCGAGTTAGGATACTTTGTTTTTCTAATGCCTCTCGGGTCAGTTTACTTTCCCTTTCTAATGCTTCTCCTAATGTTTCTCGGGTCAGTTTACTTTCTTTTTTTAGAGTCTTATTGTTAATTATCGCATAGACAGTTACAAATACTCCCAGTATGGTAGCGGCTACGCCTACTAATGATAATGCTTCTATAAAACTCATATTTTTGATACCCCCTTTTTAAATATTGGGTTGTCTGTTGGATCATTTCTCGATTTAGGATGAAATTAAACAGCTTGATGTGTTCTCTCTCTTTGGGCAACAATTAAATCACCTAAATATTTAGCCAAATATTGGTTTGTCTGTTGTATCATTTCTCGAGTTAGGATACTTTGTTTTTCTAATGCCTCTCGGGTCAGTTTACTTTCCCTTTCTAATGCTTCTCCTAATGTTTCTCGGGTCAGTTTACTTTCCCTTTCTAATGCTTCTCCTAATGTTTCTCGGGTCAGTTTACTTTCTTTTTTTAGAGTCTTATTGTTAATTATCGCATAGACAGTTACAAATACTCCCAGTATGGTAGCGGCTACGCCTACTAATGATAATGCTTCTATAAAACTCATATTTTTGATACCCCCTTTTTCTCTCTCTTCTTAATATACTACATTATACCACCAAAATCCTGAAATATCAATAAAAATCTGAGGCCAGGTAACTCTAATTTTGAGCATATATTAAGTCTTAACTTTTCAGTTGACTTTCTCATTTCTATAAGTTATAATATAAGCACCGTGAGGTAAAATTCCTCGTAACTACTTAGCCGTACAAAAAGAGGAACACTGATTATACAGATTCCACCGATCTTTTCTTAGGCTACAAATCTCTTCCATTTCAAGAAAGTTTCTCCAATATTACTGCGCCGATTATTAGAGAGGGAAGTCTATCTCTTTCCATATCTAAGAATAATCTGGGCAGAAGACCTGGCAAAGGTGCAATGATGAATTTCCCTCACATCCTGGTCATGTCGGCCTCAGCAGGCTCAGGCAAGACCTTCGCCCTCTCCCAGAGATACATCCATTTTATCCTTTCACCGGCCATAGATACCTCCCCGCGTAATATCCTGGCGATTACCTTTACCAATAAGGCTACTGCTGAGATGAAGGACCGGATCATCTCCGGCCTTAAGGCTTGTTCCGGCTTATCCTGTGAAGGTATGCCCGAAATGAGGGAGATGAAACATAGTGTCATATCGCAGCTTAAGAAACAAGGCCTGGAAGACCCTGAAGTAGAGGTGTCCGCCCGTCAGAAACTTGATGAGCTGCTTGACAGGTATTCAGACCTTAAGGTGCAGACAATCGACTCCTTCCTGACCTCGGTGGCCATGTCTTCCGCCCTGGAGCTGGGCCTGCCGCCGCATTTTGAAATAAGTTTAGACTCAGGGCCGGCCCTTAAGTTTGTCCTGGATGAACTCCTCTCCCAGGTTTATTGGAACGGGCCGAACACCTCCCTCTTTCTCAACCTGGTCCAGGAGTTTCTCCGGATAAACCAGGAAATCAGTTGGGATATAAAGACGGCCATCCTTGAGAATATCAGCAGCTTGAGGAAACAGGAATTCCTGGAGGGCCAAAGACTTTCGTCACCTAAAGATTTTTCGTCAGTTGAAGATATCGACAGAAAGCGGAAGTCGCTCAAAGGACTGATTGAAGAATTACTGGCCGAGGGATTAGACTTCAAGCAGCATTTTATCAAGGCAGCCAATAACTTTCTTGAGGATAAAGAGCTGCCCTGGGAAAAGGACTGGTTCTTGAAAAACGATGTGGCCGAGCTTTGCCATAAAAATTCAATCATTAAACCTTACCAGCAGCAGGCCTGGGATGAGATTCGAAAAGGGATTTCTGCCTTGGCTGAAATAATGGCCCACGGCCGGTTTTCACCGTTCCTTGATATTGCGGCCTGCTTTGATAAAGGTCTCCGCTTCTTTAAGGCCCGCCGACAGATCATCTTAATGGAAGAGCTGCCGGCGCTGCTTGAGTCATTCCTCAGGAAAGAAGGGATTGTCCCGGAGATTTACTTTCATCTTGGTGACCGGATAGCCCACTTTTTTATAGATGAATTTCAGGATACCAGCCGGCTTCAGTGGAGGGACTTATTCCCGCTTATCGAAGAGACCCTGTCAAAGAGAGGCTCACTCTTTTACGTCGGCGATAAGAAACAGGCCATCTATGGATTCAGGGGAGGAGAGAGCGCCCTCTTTGAGGAGGCAAAAGATGCTTTCGTAAGTCTAGAAAACGCCAACATTAATGAGGAATTTCCGCAAACAAACTACCGCAGCCGGGAGGATATTGTTTCTTTTGTTAATGACATCTTTTCCTATGAGAATCTCTCTAGCTGGGCAGAGTCCTCAAAAAGGATAAAAGAAGAGGAACCTGATTTATCCCGGCTTTTTGAAACCTATCGCCATGCGGCCCAGGCGCCTGTTTCCCAAGAAAAGGCCAAAGGCGGCCTGGTTCGGGTGGAGAGGATTTCACCGGATGAGCCGCTGGCCAGTGAAGAACTCAAGGTGGCAGTCGGAAGACGTCTGGTCAACTTAATCAACAATGATCTCCTCCGCCGGTTTTCTCCAGGCGAGATTGCCGTTCTGGTCAGGACAAATGATGAGGCGGCCATGGTTACCAGCGTTCTGTCAGGGGCGGACATACCGGTGGCTTCCGCCCGGACGCTCGACATATCCTCAAACCACCTAATTCAGGAAATAGTCAGCTTCTTGGCATTTTTGGATTCGCCTATCGATGACTTCTCTTTTGCCTGTTTCATCTCAGGCGAGATATTCCTTAAGATAAGCCAACTCCCCCGTGAGGAGATATTCTCCTTTCTCCTGAAAAACCGAGAGATTGAAAGGCCGCTTTACACCCTGTTCCGAGATAAATTCCCGGAGGTGTGGAAGGCCTGGCTGGAAGAATATTTCAATGCCGTTGGATTTTTGCCTCCTTACGACCTGCTCAGCCGTATTCTTAAAAAATATGAGGCCTTCCAAAGTTTTCCCGACGAAGAAGGATTCTTTTACCAGCTCCTTGAGATCGCCAAACACGGCGAGACACAAGGCCAAAACAGCCTGAAGGCCTTTCTCGGTCTCTGGTCCGGTGAGGAAAAAAAGGAGGAGATATTTCAGGTGGTTTTGCCTGAATATACCGATGCGGTCAAGGTAATGACGATCCACAAGGCCAAAGGACTTGGATTTCCAGTCGTTATTAATCCGTTTACCTATTTGAACGATGCGCCGATTAAAGAAGTCTACGAGAAAGAAGGCGATGACTTCATTCCTTACCGGATTAATAAAAAACAGGCCCACCTCTCTCCAAAACTGAAGGAGCTTCGCCGGAAAAAATTTGCCTCACAACTAATAGAGGAATTAAATACCTTTTATGTCACCCTAACCCGGGCCAAAGATGAACTCTACATCTTTATCCCGGAATATAAAAGCATGACCGGAAAACTCCCGACGCCGATCCTTTTTGAAGAACCGGTCTTTGAGAGCGGCTCTTCCCTTATTCGACAGAGAGGCGTTCCCAAGCCGACCAAAGGCCATAAGCATCCTCCCTTGACCAATGAGTGGCAGGATAAGCTCCATCGTCCCAAGATAAATGTCGACGACCTGGTGGATGTTGAAAGAAAAATGGCCCGGCAGAGAGGCACACTCATTCACCAATTCCTGGCCGGAATAGAGAGGCTGTCCTTGGAGCGATGGGGGGAGGAGCTTGAAGAAATCTTTGCTTCTCTAAGTGAGGAGCAACAGGAGATAGTTCTCCTGATGAGAAAGCTCTTTGATGAAGAAGGCCTTCGCCACTGGTTTATCCTGCCGGATGATGTCAATGTCTACTGTGAGAAGGAGATAGTAGACGACACAGGCCAGGAATACCGGGCAGACCGGGTTCTGGTGTATCCTGAAAAGGCGGTGGTTATTGAATTCAAAACCGGAGAGCCGCGTTCTGAAGAGCATCAAAGACAGGTGCGCACCTATTTAGAACTCCTGGCCGACATTTATTCCGGCAAAGAAGTCGAAGGCTGGCTGGTCTATGTAGATGAAGCGAGCCAGGAGAAGGTAGAGGTATATGTTTGACAAATGTAACTACTCAGGCAGATAGGCTGAAGGCAGATAGGCTGAAGACTGAAGTTCAACAGCCTTCAGCCTATTACCCTCTCTTACGGCAAAAGGCCGGAAAAGAACAATATAGGCATCCCTCACTTTTATCATCACTCACAAAAGGGATATCAGGATTTAGGATCTCTTCAATAAGATTTTTTATGGTGGGCAGGAAATAGCCTTCCAGAAATTCCTGCCGGTTTGTTTTCTCTGGTTTCTTATTCGTCTTAAAGAGGAGTTCCTCGTCTCCTTTCTGAAGAGAGACTAACCTGGAATTTATCCTGTTAGCTGGGATGGAATAAACCCTTTGATAAAGCAGGACATAAAAGGGAAGCTGGAGGGATTTTATCTTCTCTTTCATCTCCTGTCGCGAGGTTAACACCTTGTCCAGGGCTTTCACATTAAAGAAGTAATTATTTATCCCCCCTGATTTGTAATCTACTATTATGTCTTCTTCATTCAAGCGGTCAATACGGTCCAGTCGGCCATACAACTGAACAATTTTCCCATCTTCCAGTTGAAGTGAGCAAGACAGGTCTTTTTCAGTTGAGACGAGACTAATCTGGCCCATAAATTTAGTCCTCTCCGCTAAGATATATTTCTTCAGGCGATCAAGGGCGATTTCCTTCAGGAGATACGCCTCGCCCCGAAGCTCGCCGAAGGTTTTTAGGAAAACTTCCTCCAGCACCCCGGGCAAACTTGCCTCAAGTAGGGTATATTCTTTCTCCCCCAGAATCCCCCTCCCGGCAAGGGGCTGGTAGAGCCGCGCCAGGACCTGGTGAAGCATAGTGCCAATGCCAGCCGCCTCAAATTCGTCGGACATGCCTTCTTTTTCTTTTAGACATAAGACCCTGGAAAAATAGAATTGGGCTGGACATTTAAGGTAAGAATTCAATCCGCTGGCCGAAAAGCTGGTTTGTCGCCGGAGGACATCGAGTATCTCTGGACTCTTGGCCATTTCAAACGGCCGGGAAGGACGCAGTGATACCTTTAGCTCTATGGGATTGTCCTTCAAGATCCCGATTTCCTTATTTTTCTTTTCCTCTTCCCAGACCAGTTTTTCAACAAACCGGCTGCGCGTCTCTTTTTCAGTTTTCCGGTAAAAAATATGCACCTCACGGGCGGAAGAGATAAGATGATGGAAATGGTAACGGTAGATTTCCTCGGTCTGGTAATGAGGCGGCATGCCCAGGGCCTCCTTCAAAGGAAGGGGCAGGAGTGAATCAAAAGAGTTCACCGCCGAGAGAACGCCTTCATTGGCGCTCAGGAGAAAGACCCGGTCGAAATTCAAGGCCCGCGTTTCCAATAAGCCCAAAATCTGCAACCCCTTAAGGGGTATACCCTTGAAGGGGATGTCTTCTTCTTTGGCCATATGGCGAAAGAGGTCGAAGAGGTCTTTGGGGCCCCGGTTTTGAGTTGGTGTTTCTATGAATTCTTCGTCTTTGATTAGTAGCTCTTTTATTTTATCCAGGAGACCAAAAAATCGGTCGAAAAATTCACGGGAGAAGGGATAGTAAACCGCCGGGCTGTGTCTGAGCAGGAAAATCAGAATCTCTTCAAAGCAGTTCCCCAACCCGGCCAGGGTCTTAACCCCATCCATTTTTCTAATAAAGATATTATGTATCCGGGTTAAAACATCCTTAAAATCCTGGCTCGTGACCTTACCTGCCGTCATCCGCGCCGCCTGTTCAAAGATGTCATCTCTATTTTCAATTTCACTCAAATCAAGAAACATTTTGCCCTGCTTCATAAGTGTCTCCTCTATGGAGTGGATTAATATTCGGGTGTGCGTAGATTTAATCGGATCACGGCGGATATTCTTGAGGTAGGGATGCATCAGGAGGGAAAGATAGTCTGGCAAATAGTAAGCGCTATCCCTCTTTGTTTCCTGAAGTTTCATAAACAGGTCTAAAAGGGCATAGACCGGTGTCCTGACGGCCGGATAGCCCATAGTAATATTGTAGTCCACCGGAAGCGCGGTCATTACTTCGGAAAGGAGAGGAATAAGCGACTCAGGCTCAGGCAGGACAATAGCTACCGATTGCGGATGGCGGATTTCGGATGGCGAATTAGCGGTAAGTATATCTCTTAATCCGACTACCTCCGAATGGGTATTAAAGGCGCTGTAAAGGAATATCCGGGGGGACTCAGTTTCGGGTTCGGGGGGTCGTCGAGTTTCGAGTTCAGAGGAAGACTCCATTGTCCACCGTCCATCGCTTACCATTTCCCCTTCATACTCCAGACTATTTGGCCCTCTGCCATCCGCCATCCGAAATCCGAAATCCTCAAAGGGTGTCCATCTGGTTCCATCATTCTGCCGGATCAGGTTAACCTCCGGCTGTTTCAGGAGATGCCGGATGACTATCTTCTCTGCCCCGGTCATAGCAAAGAGGCCGGCCAAATAGAGCGACTGAAAGGGGGCCAGGTGGCCTTTTTCGATATTTTCAGCCGCCACCGCATAGTTTCTGCCACGGGTGGTGAGTCTTCGCTCTTCAAGAAGACGGTGATAGACCTGCCTGATCTCTGCCAGATGGTTCATCAAAAGGCCGGCGCTCTCGGCCACATTAGCCCCCCAGAGGTCTCCCATATTAATACCCTTAAGGGCCTTATCCGTAACCATCTCAATATCAAGCTCTTCAACCGCCTTCTCCAGCTTTAATCCCCAGAACAGGAATTGATTAAAGGAAGAATATTCCCCCTGCCAGGGATTGTCCGGAATCCGCTTTACGGCCTTAAAGAGTAAGTAGCTGCTGTCCAGACTGTTGGCCAGGGTGAGGCCGGGTGAGACCTTTTCGGCCAAAAAATCCATGAACTCATTCATTGAGAATATCCGGGGGGGAAAAAAGGGCTGTCCCAGTTTTTCAGCTAATATCCGGCGAAGATAGAGGCCTGGCCGGTGATGAGGAAATACAACAGCGGCCTGGGAAAAATCGGATGGGTTTACACCCCTCTTCTTAGCGGCGTTAATCAGCCTATCGGCGATAAATTCAATCAAATTGCTGGTAAAAGGGATTTCGATTATCTTGCCCATTATTCACTTTTGTCTTGTACTTTAATTCTTTGACCATCGATTAATGGTAGGTCTTCCTGGATAATTATCTTGTCTTGTAAGTTAACCCCCTCTATAATCTCAACACATTCTTCACCCTTTAATCCAATACCTATCTTTTGTTTTTTTGCCTTTCCCTCTTTATATAAGAAAACATAAGGACTACCATCTTCTTCATACCTTATGGCCTCAAAATCCACCGTAATAGCATCACTTTTCTCTTTTAAGATTATTTCACCATATATTACCTTATTAATTAACTCGCCTCCAATGGGTTGAGCTAATTTAGCCCTTACCTTAAAATAATCCTTCCCTTCACCTTCAGAAGAGGAGTCCTCTTCAGAGATCATACTAATCTCCTCAATCTTACCTGCCATTGAGTATGTGGAATAATATTCTTTTTTTATAATTACTCCTTGTCCTTCTTTGACCTTAGAGATATTTTCCCCTGAAACCTTTAACGCCCCACAAATATCTTTGGGATTAACTAAGGTGACCAATTCATTCCCCCGAGAAACTATGGCCCCATTCTTTATACTAATCTTGGTAAGTACTCCATCAAAGGGGATAATTATTTCCTTGGGAGGCTGTTTAAAAATGGCAATCATCTGCAAATAAATTATTTACTAATTTCTGCCTCCTGTGGTATAATAGCTTAAAAATACCAAACAATCCAAAACCAGCAGGAGGCAACGAAGCATGAAACGTAC
>JBFMHI010000052.1 GCA_040753085.1 bacterium
GATAAAACCACCGATTCTGCACCGCAGAGCTGATGCCGATAGGTATCTGTCCCTTCACGGTCTACATCTTCGGCCGTAAGCCCGTGGTGGTCATGCTTAATCGTCCCGATCCGATAGCCACGTTTTTTTAATTCCGGCACTATCCCTTCTATTAACCGGGTCTTGCCGCTATTCTTCCCACCTACGATAGAAACTACGGGGACCATAATTCACCTCTCAGAACTCGATGCCTATCCCCAAATCCCAAACACCAGAAGTCTGGCAGACTCCTGGTGTTTAAGCCTCTGACACACGGCGGAAGTTTTGGGACAGACTCTTAATGCCTTTAACCCTTTCTCAAGCCTCTTATAGGGCCGGTGGCTCTTCAGATACATCTATTACCGGCTTTTCCTCCCATCCTTTCGGGACCCAATGATCCTGGGCATATTCTTTCCATTCCGACAGCGAGACTAATCGGTGGGTTTTTTTAATAAAGCATATTTGAGTTCCTATGACACCGGGGAAGTGCCGGATATGTTCACGAGCAAATTTTCCCAAGCAACCCTCATCTTTGGCCAATACCGAGCAGACTATACTGTCTCCAAATAGATGAAAGGTATAGGCCACATAGACTACCCCAGCCTCACTTGTCCATTCAATCCTGGTAATCTTATCGTAAATCTCCTTAAAGTGGTTGGGATGGGCTTTAATGGTAATGGTAAATCTCTGGAAATCACGCGGCGTATCTTCAGGAATGGCGAAAAACCTGGCCCCCATTAGATTAATCATATAGAGGTTGTCGGCATACTTAATCTTGGCTATTCTACTGGCCACAAAATCAGCCGTCACCTCAGGATTATCCGCGCAAATAAAAAGAGTCGTATCTTCGTGTCTGGCTCGTTTAGTAAGGTAAACCAGCTTCCCTTGATTATCTAAATCATCCTGAAGTTCTCTTTGATGTTCCAGAATATAATCCCAATACTACCTCTATTCTTTCAAAACCTGTCCGAATCCTTATAATGGTCAACATCCCCTCTTATCACCTTTCAGGTGGATGGGCTGAAGGTTACTCAGATGTGCTTTTTCACCCTCGACTCCATAGACAGCCTTTTCCTCATCCTGGCATAACCGCCTCTAACCTCAATCAGGGCCAGGTAGTGAATAAAGGAGGCATAATAGTCTGGCTCGGCCTTTCTAAAATTGTCCAGAGCCATTTCCAAACGATGCCTTCTCCCAGGCTCGTGCCTTTCTTTATCTTTAAAATTGTCCATTAAAGAAACACCAATTTCGATCAGGGCCGCCCTTTTTAGCATCTTCTTTCTCTCTGTTTGGTATGATAGATCGAACCTCAGGTTACTAAACTGGCTAATGGCCCCCTCAAAATGTTTGACTGATTTCTCTGCCTCGACTAAAAGATCATAAATAATAGCTAAGGCAAGGTGTATCTGGCCGGCTAATTCATCCTCTCCGTATTTCTTAAAGCCCGAGAGGGCTTCCTCAAAATAGTCCTTAGCCCTTTCAAAGTACTTCCTTTTAGGGATAGTTATGCCCAGGACGAAATAATCTCTACCTACTTTCATCCCTTGAGAAGCCAGACTTAGAGCTATCTCCATTTCATCCTTAGGGATAGAAAACTCATCGGGTATGGGGAGCTTAAGCTTTATCTCACCCAGTTTAGTGGCAGTTAAGAAAAGACCCTGGTGGCCAAATAGGTCGGCCAGGTAATCTATGGTATCAATTATTCGAGATATCCCTTCCTTGAAAGATTTCAGATCAGTGATGGTGCCGTCCCTATCGAGGGCCTCTTTTAATCGATTCATGGTAGAGACGACATCATCTCCCCTCTCATCTTTCAAGACACGAGAGACCTCTTGATAAAAACCATCTCTTTCAAACTGGATAAATTCTTTCGCCTCTTCGATGACGGGTTCTAATCTGGAGAGGTCTACCTTGACCTCTGTCTTCCGGTCTTTATCCTTAAAAGCGAGTGATTTAATCATCTCACCCCTATCTATATGCAATAATTGTGCCAGGTCTTCATAAAAAACAAAAAACCGCTAAGTCATTGCTTAAGCGGTTTAAGAAAAGGGAGTTACAATTTTTAAAATTTTCTTATTTCTAAGGTTTAAAAAATTAATAACCACTCTTCTGGGGCATTATGCCACAAATATACCCTAAAATAAAGTTGGGGTCGCTTATGGTCTAAGAAGATATCACCAATTGAGGCATTATGCTACAGGTAGGGCATTATGCCCCACTGTTTCTAATATATACCTTTATCCCACATTCCGCACTCATCCACTAAGGAAATAACATTTTTTCGACCTGTATGGTTAGAAATTACAAGCAATTCTCTTCAAACCTGAAAGGTTTGAATTTTACATAACCGCAGGTGAAACCTGCGGAAACGAAACATCTACCGCTCAACCCTGAAAGGGTTGAATTCTATGTGATGGATAATATTCGACCCTTGCAGGGTCGAGCGTTGCGGGGTGTATTTATTTTCCGTAGCTTGCATCTACGGCTATTTAAAATTTGACGCTTTCAGCGTCAGTAGTCTACAACCTTAACCATGCAGGTCGAAAAATTTCAACTCATTGCTTATAATTCCTAACCGCACAGGTCGAAGAATTTCGCCTTCTGAGATACCAAAAGAGGGACTACCAATGGCCAGTAGCTCATTAGAAGGAGCCTGCAAGGATTTCATCTTAAACGGTTAAGGGGTTTTTGAAGGAGGCCAAATTATTGCTTGACTTTTTTTACGAAGACCACTATAATGAAACCAACCATCAAGAGCGGCGCTTCGCGCTGCTCTTGCCCGCCAGTTAGCTGAATCGGTGGCTCCATACATAATCCTATTGAATATTCTTTGAGATAGTTATGGAATATGCTATCATTCAATCATGAAGAAGAATATCTATATAGAAACCACAGTGGTGAGTTATCTGACTGCCAAACCAAGCAGAGATATATTGATTGCCGGGCATCAAGAGACCACTCGTGAACTTTGGGATAAATTATCATCGAAATATAAGACTTATGTATCTGCACTCGTGTTTCAAGAAGCAGGAAGAGGCGATCCCGATCAAGCAAAGTTGAGACTTGCAGCTATTGATAGCTTTCCTATGCTCGATATTGATGATGAGGCGAGATCTCTTGCAGAAAAGATCGTTGTGAAAAAAGGAGTCCCAAGGGAATATCCGGAAGATGCCCTTCATATCGCCGTTGCAGCGGTTAATGGCATAGAAGTTATCATCACTTGGAATTTTGCACATCTTAATAATCCCTTTACTCGTAAGAAGGTAAGAAAGATTATTGAAGCTGAGGGTTACAACTGTCCCGAGATATGCTCGCCTGAAGAACTACTGGAGGTCGAAAAATGAAAGACCCTATTGTTGAAGAAGTACGAAAGTACAGGAAAGAACATACACAAAAATTTCATGGTGACTTATCAAAGATTTGCGAAGATCTGCGTAATATTCAAGAAAAGTCAGGACATAAAATTGTTCGTCTTGCACCAAAAAGAGCAGAGCCAACAAATCAATCCAGCGGACCGCGGCGGAGCCGCGGCTGCTGATCTCGGTTGTTATACGGAATAATAAATACAGAAGATTGGAGAGGTTGTGGGAAGCCCTGAAGAATCTGTAATTGTGTGGACTGATTATATGTTATATGAAGTATAGAGCAGAATTAAGGGGATTTGAACTTTAAAAGGTCAAGGACTTCTTGCCAGTAGCTCATTAGAAGGAGCCTGCAAGAATTTCATCTTAAACGGTTAAGGGGTTTTTGAAGGAGGCCAAATTATTGCTTGACTTTTTTTACGAAGATAACTATAATGGAACCAAAACCAGGGAGGTATTTTTGCCGGGCAGTAATAAGTATCGTGTGTAGGCGCTTCCTGTCTTGTGCAGGAGGATAAGAGGGAAGCCCGTGAAAATCGGGCACGGACCCGCCGCTGTAACCGGGGACGAAAACCACAAGAAGCCACTGGACGTTGCACATGGCCTAAACAAGCAGGTCAAGGCGTCTGGGAAGGCGTGGTGAATAGTTGGATCCGGGAGTCAGAAGACCTGTCTGCACATGCTCACTAATATTTTTCGGGGGTAAAGAAGAGTGAGGTGAAAGCAGGGTTAATCCTCAGTTTTTTCTTACGAAAAAAGCTGAGGATTTTTTGTTACGCTCAAACGAGGGGGCAGAATTTATCAGAGAGTTTTTGTAACCTCTTCAATCTTTTGAATAAGCACAGGAAGATTGGGTTGGTATTATATACCAGAAAGGCAAGATGGTCAAGCTAAATCTATTGGAGGTTAATATGATTCCGAAATCGTGAAGCAACGATAGATCTTATCCTTACCCACAAATTGGGTAAAAGGATGGGGTAAACAAGGATAAACCACGAAGAGCACGAAGGACACGAAGAAAAAAATATTTCATCCTGTGCATGAAGCCCAGTTGCTAACCTATATGAGGTTAGCCAATATAAGGATAGGTTTATTAATGAATTTTAATGAGAAAGATGGGATTAAAAGATTTGTTTTATAATTCTTCGTGCTCTTCGTGTTCTTCGTGGTTTTTAAAAGTGGTTTTTAAAAGATGTGGGTAAAAATAAGGCGATAGATGGAGGGAGGCAGGTATATGAACAAAGACCCAATTATATGGGTAATCTTAAAAGCGATACTTTTTTTCGGCTTTTGTGGGCTATCCCTTTGGTTTTCCTCAAAAATAGTCGATCGTTTTAATGAGAAGATAGAGCCGTTTGCTTATCCTCAAAGAATTATCTCGCTTGGGCCGGCTCTAACCGAGCAGCTTTATTTATTGGGAGTGGAAGATAGATTAGTGGGTTGCACCGTATATTGTAAAAAACCAAAGGAGGCGGAGAGTAAAGAAAAGGTCGGCACCATAATAGAGGTTAATTTGGAAAAGGTGGTCGATCTTAAACCTGACTTAGTCCTGGCCACCTCTTTAACCGATCCAAAGGCCAAAGAAAAGCTGAAAGATTTAGGGATAAAAGTGGCCTGTTTTCCTCAGGCAAAAAATTTCAGCCAGATGTGTGATCATTTTTTAGGATTAGGCCGACTGGTGGGGAAGGATAAAGAGGCGAAAAAGATTACCAATAGCGCCAAAGACAAAGTGGCCGCTATAAAAGAGAAGGTGAAAAACTTACCCAAGCCTGAAGTCTTCATCCAGATAGGGGCCAAACCTTTATTTGCCGCCACGGGCCGCTCTTTTATTAATGATTTTATCGAATTTGCCGGCGGGATAAATATGGCTAAAGAGGCCAAAGAGGGTATTTACAGTAGAGAGGAGGTATTAAAAAAAGATCCAGAGGTAATAATTATTGTCACTATGGGGATTGTGGGAGAGAAAGAGAAAGAAATCTGGCAGAGCTACCAGACCTTGAAGGCGGTGAAGAAGGGCAGAATTTATATTGTTGATTCTTACCAGTTCTGTAGTCCTACGCCCGTAAGCTTCGTCGAGGCTTTAGAGGAGATGGCCGGCCTCTTGCATCCGGAGTTGTATCCCCACCAGACCCAATGAACAAAAAAATAATTCGCTGGATTATCTGGATATTACTTTTAGGAGGAACCCTTGGCGGGATAAGTATTTTTTCCCTCTGCCTCGGTTCAGCCGGCATCCCGGTTAAGGACATCATCCCTTTAATCTTTGAAGGCAGAGGCACTACTGAATACAGCATCCTTTTTGATATCCGCTTGCCCCGCATTCTCCTGGGTTTGGCCATAGGTGGCGCCTTAAGCTTAGCCGGCGTGATCCTTCAAGGGATGTTTCGTAATCCCTTAGTTGAGCCATATACTTTAGGGATTTCAGGGGGAGCCGCTTTGGGTGTCTGTTTAAATATTGTTTTGGGATTAAATTCAAGAGGAGGGATTCTATCTATCCCGGTCAGCGGATTTTTAGGCGCGGTGATGGTTATCCTGCTGGTTTATTCTTTAAGCATGAGAAAAGGCATCTTAAAGATTCAAGGGCTTCTCCTTACCGGAGTAATGATAAGTTTTATCTCTTCATCTTTGATTATGTTTATCATGGCTGTCTCTCGCACCGAAGACCTTCACGGCATAGTTTTCTGGATAATGGGCTCTTTAGAAGAACCCAATTGGTTTCTGATAAAAGCTGCCCTGTTAGTCTCTCTTTTGGGCATGGGCATTGCCTATCTTTTCTGTTGGGACCTTAATGCCCTCTCTTTGGGAGAAGAAGATGCCCTCCATTTGGGCATAAATACGGAAAGAACCAAGCGGCTCCTTTTTGTTCTTGCTTCAGTCCTTACCGGTTGCAGCGTATCTGTGGCCGGAATAATTGGATTTGTAGGGTTGGTGGTGCCTCATTTCGGGAGGATGTTGGCCGGAGGCGACCATCGTATACTCCTGGTGACGGCTTATCTGGCAGGCGGGGCATTTCTTGTGCTCTGCGACACCTTAGCTCGAACCATAATTTCGCCTTTGGAGTTGCCCGTAGGGGTGATTACAGGTATAGTAGGCGGGAGTCTTTTTGTTTATGCCCTGACCAAGAGGCAGGTCGCCCTGGGGGGGAAATAGTGCTTTGGATAAAAAATCTAACCTGTGGATATGATTCCAGGGCCGTTCTACAAGAGATCAATCTTAGCCTAAAATCCGGCGAGCTTATCGGAATAATCGGTCCGAATGGCTCAGGGAAAACTACCCTTCTTCGGGCAATAACGCGGGTGCTTAAGCCGATGAGGGGGGTAGTTCTCTTTGAAGGGAAAGATATCCGGCAGATGGGACTCAAGGAGCTGGCTAAGAAGGTCGCCGTAGTTTCTCAAGGCTCTGAGGCCAAGGGAATGACGGTCGAAGAATTCGTCCTTTTAGGAAGGATTCCATATTATGAGAAGTTTCAATTTCTTGAGACAAAAAGGGATATGGAGATGGCCCAAAGGTGTATGGGCTTAACGGATACTGGCCGGTTTAAAGACCGGCTTATGGAAGAGATAAGCGGCGGCGAAAGACAACTGGCCCTTATTGCCCGCGCCTTGACCCAGGAGCCGGCGTTGCTTTTATTGGATGAGCCGACGACGCATTTAGATATCACCCATCAGGTAGGCATCCTGGACCTGGTAAAGAAGCTGAATAGAGAATTGGGGCTTACCGTAATTATGGTTTTGCATGACCTTAATTTAGCCGGCGAATATTGTGATCGGTTAGTGCTTATTAATGAAGGACGCATTCATAAAGATGGACGGCCTGAGGAGGTTCTGAACTATCAGACTATTGAAGAGGTTTACCGGACCGTGGTGGTCGTCGAAAAAAATCCTATTTCTTCTAAGCCCTATGTGTTGATAGTTTCTGAGGAAGAAAGACAGAAATATAATTAAGGGCCAAAAGGAGGTGGTGAAATTCAACTTAGCCCGTGATTCTGTTTTTTAATAAAACGTAACTACTCAGCCACTAAGGCATAAAGACACAAAGACTACCAATAATAGGACGCAGATTACACGGATGAGACGGATTGACACGGATAAAAATTTAGTAGAAAAATCCGTGAGAATCCGCTAAAATCCGTGTCATCCGTGGGCTATTTCATCATTCTCTTCCTACCTTAGTAGCTTTGGGGCTGAATAGTTACAATAAAACAAACCAGGTAGGCCAAGGAAGTTTCCGTGAGATTCGGAACGCTGCCCCGCAACGGTAATAATATCAGAAGACAGATTAAATCTGACTTCTGACTTCTGAGTTTAAGCCCGGACCATTGCCTATCTTGGAAAGTATTCTTGAGGGAGGAGAAAGAACGATGAGAAAGAATATCTTGATTTTAGCGGGAATTTTATTAGTTAGCTTAGGGAGTCAGGCCGGTGGCTTTCCCATTACGGTAAAGGATGACCTGGGAAGAGAGATAACCATCCCCGGGCCTCCCCAGCGGATTGTATCTTTAGTGCCATCCCATACCGAGATACTTTTTGCCCTGGGTCTGGAGCAAAAAGTGGTTGGCGTAACCGACTATTGCAATTATCCTCAAAAAGCACAGGCTAAAGACAAAGTAGGCGGCTGGGCTACGTTTTTAAAGCAAGCTGAGGTGACGGAGGAGGGGATATTTGAGTTAGATGAAGTGGTGGTTACGGCCGGGAGGAGACCGCAGTTGCTGGCGGATATTCCGGTAAGCACTACTCTCGTAACCAGAGAAGACATCGAGACCGCTAATGCCCTGAATGTGGCTGAGGTCATCCAACAGACAGCCGGGGTAAAAGTGAACAGCTACGGGGCAATGGGGGCAGCTACTACGGTTACGCTGCGTGGATCAGATGCCAAGCAAGTTTTGGTATTAGTAGACGGAAGGCCGGTTAATACTGCCTCTCTGGGGACGGCCGATTTAAGCATGTATCCCCCAGATAATATTGCCAAAATCGAGGTCATCCGGGGGCCATTTTCGGCCCTTTACGGGGCCAATGCCCTGGGTGGGGTAGTCAATATCATCACTCAAAATGCCCCTCAAAAACCAAGGTGGGAGCTTAATGCCTCTTACGGAGAAGATCAAATTTACCGGTTAAGTTACGGAAACAAATTTAGAGATATCGGCGGCCTTTTTACTCTAAGCCACCAGTGGTCTGACGGACACCGGGAGAATAGTGACTGTAAAGGGTATCAGTTTACAGGCAGATTGGACTATGATCTCGGGAATGATTCAGCCTTCGCTTTGTCGGCCGGTCATTCGGAACAAAAAAAAGGTGTGCCCGGCTCTACTTCCTGGCCAAGCCCTAACGCCCGGCAAGATGACCAGCGAACATGGGCAGACTTTACTTGCCGCAGAGAAGGTAAGAGATCTGATTTACTATTCAAGGCATACTTTAACCGGGATTGGGGAAATTACAGAGATCCTGATGCCTGGGGCGGGCCGACGGATGACGTCAATATAAATTCCCGGCTGGGCTTGAACTGGCAACAGGATATTAATTTCAAGGAGACTAATATCTTCACCTGGGGAATAGACCTGCAAAATGACCGGGCTGATATCCAGGCGATCGGTGAGGAGAAGAAGCTAAATAACTATGCCCTCTATCTTCAGGATGAGTTAAATCTCCTGGATTTGTTAACCGTCACACCAGGGTTAAGATATGACCATCACGATATCTATGGCAGCCAGGTCAATCCCCGCTTGAGCTGTCTTTACCAACTAAACGAGCAGACCGATCTAAGGGTCTCTGGCGGCCGGGCCTTCAGGGCGCCGACGGTTAATGACCTTTACTGGCCAGGGGGAGGGAATCCTGATCTAAAACCGGAGAAATCTGTTGGATATGAGATCGGCGCCGAGCATCTATTCAGTTTCGGACTGTTAACCAGGGCGACATTTTTTAGTAGTGAGGTGGAGGAACTGATGACCTGGGTGCCGGTGCCTGGAGATGAGACGCACTGGCATGTGGTAAATGTAGGCCAGACTAAAATCAGTGGAGCTGAAGCCGAGGTAAAGATGAAGCTGCCCCAAAATATTTCCGCTGGCATCACCTACACTTACCTGGAAGCCACCGATAAAGAAACCGATAAGTATCTGCGATATAAGCCCAGGCATAAGGCAGGATTATCCCTTGGATATGAGAGCACTTCAGGGCTAAGAATAAATATATCCGCTGACTACACGGATAGCGTCTTTAGTGATAAATCAAATATCGAAAGGCTAAATAGTTACACTTTGCTTAATGCCCACATTTCCCAAGGGCTGGGCCGGGATGTGGAGCTATTTTTATCCGGCAATAATCTTCTGGATGAAGAATATTATCTCTACGAAGGGTATCCTATGCCGGGTAGGGCTCTTTACGGGGGAATAAAAGCCAGGTTTTAATCGCCATAGACGGATAAACCTTCCGCCGGTTTTTAACCGGTGGGAGGTTGTCCTCATAAGGTTAAGGAGACGAGTAGATGAGAAAAATGATAACGGATTGCACCAGAAGATTACTTCTTACCATTGATGACATCATCCATATCATCATTGCTATCTTTCTGGTAGCGGCAGCCTTTTTTGTTTTATATAAGGCGGCCCTTAACCTTGTTCAGCCAACGGTGGAGTCAATCCTGACTATGATAAGCGATCTTTTCTTTGTGCTTATTATTATGGAACTGCTCTGGATGGTGATCAGATACCTGAAGAGACTGGGCTTTTCCCTTCGACCATTTATCTTTATCGGAATTATCTCCAGTATCAGAGGGATACTTATCTTAGAAGCGAAGATGGCCGTAGGCCTTCAGGAAGAAGGAAGTGACTACTTGTTGAAACTGGGCACAAATGTTATTCTTGTGCTTATCTTTGTTATATGCCTCTGGCTTTTATCTAAGATGCAACCAATAGATAAGGATGAATAGTTACAAAAAAAGTGATGACCAGGAAAGCTAAGGCGATAATGATCTGCGGAACCGGTTCCCACGTAGGCAAATCGGTGATTGCTATGGCCCTGTGTCGTATTCTATCTCAGGATGGCTTTAAGGTCGCCCCTTTCAAGGCCCAGAATATGGCCCTGAATTCAGCCGTAACTAAAGAAGGGGGCGAGATCGGCCGGGCCCAATTCGTTCAGGCGGAAGCCGCCAGGGCAGAGCCTACGGTTGATATGAATCCTATCCTCCTCAAGCCGGTAAGTAATAATGGCTCTCAGGTGATAGTCCAGGGAAGACCGGTGGGAAATATGACGGCCAGGCAATATTACTCTTATCGCCAAAAGGCCCTGGAAGCCGTCAGAGAATCCTTTGGCCGGCTGGCTTCAGAATATGAGGCCATCGTCCTGGAAGGAGCCGGCAGCCCAGCCGAAATAAACCTTCGGGGCAAAGACATCGTTAATATGGAGATGGCCCGCCTGGCCAATGCCCCGGTGATCCTGGTGGGTGATATTGAACGGGGCGGGGTATTTGCCTCTCTGGTAGGGACGTTAGAATTACTTTCACCTCAGGATAGACAGAGAATAAAGGGCATTATTATCAACAAATTCAGGGGAGACATAGAGATTTTAAAGCCGGGTCTCAAGATGCTGGAGCAGCGGACCGGTGTGGCTGTCTTAGGGGTGCTGCCTTATCATGCCTGGCTCAAGATGGGCGAAGAGGATTCACTGGTCTTAGAAGAGGAAAACCCGAAATCCGAAATCCGAAACCCGAAACCGGATTTAATCGATATTGCTGTTATCAGGCTGCCCCATCTTTCTAACTTTACTGATTTTGATCCCTTGAGGCGGGAGCCGTCTCTTTCGGTGCGTTACGTGGCTGATATTCATTCGCTGGGCTATCCGGATATGATTATTTTGCCCGGGACAAAAACCACCTTGAAGGATATGCTCTTTTTAAAGACATCCGGCCTGGATATTCAGATTAAGGCCATAGCCGAAGAGGGGGTATGGGTGGTGGGCATCTGCGGTGGGTTTCAGATGATGGGCCGGGAGATGCATGATCCGGATCAAGTGGAATCAACTTTAACCCATACCTCTGGCTTAGGTCTCCTGGACCTAAGCACCACCTTTGACCGGGAAAAGACGACGCATCAAGTTAAAGCCTGCCTGAGGCTTGAGGCGGAGACGATCTGGTCTCGTTTTTCGACTATGAATCCCGGCCATCTTTTTGAGGAAGGGAGAGAACTAACTGGTTATGAGATCCATGCCGGTCGGACCGAATTGGGCGACGGAACAGCGCCTCTATTTGAAATCCTGGAGCGGTCAGGAGAAAAAGTAAATCTTCCGGAAGGTGCCATCAGCCCTAAGCTGAACTGTTGGGGCACCTATATTCACGGCCTTTTTGACCACGACGGTTTCCGTCTTGGTCTAATTAACATGCTTCGGGGCCAAAAGGGCCTCGCCCTCCTTGAGCCGGCAAATCACTTCTCTTTCGAATCGGCCAAAGACCTTTATTATGACCGCCTGGCTGAACTGGTCAGAGCCAACTGTGAGATGGACCTTATCTATTCCACTCTTGCCTTTTAAGGCCTTGATCATCGTTGGTCAACGAAATGAAAATCATGGTGCCGTGCGAAGAGGTTATTGAGGCGGAAGCGGCTCTGCGTGTGGAAGGTATCTCGGAAGAGTGATGGTGGAGTAATGGAGCGATGGCGATGAAGTGATGGAGTGGTGGATTAATGGATCAATGTTTACCCAATTTCCAGAATTCCATTAATCGGGATGGTTCACTTTACTGTGAAAGCTTGCGGCTGAGAGGTAGGGTGGGCACCGCCCACCAAAAAGGCGTAGATGGCGAACAGATTGGTGGGTAATGTCCACCCTACTTCTGCGGAAGGTTAACCGCGCCTAAAGTTTCACAAGAAAATGGATGATTTTGAACCGTCCCGAACTTGCTTTTTCGATGCAAAGCAATCTAAAGATGGAACATGCTATTTGGTAATTAGTGAGTCAAAGCAAGTAGAGAGTGATTATGAACACCACCGAGTGATGATATTCGAGGAAAGCATAGATGCTTTCTGCACCGCTTTTGAAAAAATGACTGCTTTCTTGGGCAGAAAAAACAAATCCAAATCATACAATATCAATGAGATGTGACAGAAACATCCAAAAGTTTATGAGGGGAATAGAGGGACTCTTCTCATATTTATTTTATTGCCTAACAATAGGTTGCAACCGACCTCATTTCGTTCGGCGGATGAACCTTGCCGTTAGGGCAAGACACAGGAGGAACAGTTATGAATGAAAAACTTACTGCAGTATTCGAGAAATCTCCGCAAGGATACATCGGATATGTAGAGGAACTCCCCGGTGCTAATACACAAGGAGCAACTCTGGAAGAAACAAAGATGAACTTGATTGAAGCAATTCAGTTGGTTATTGAATCTAATCGTCAACTTGTGGAAGAGGATATTTGGGGAAAGGAAATAATAAGGCAACCATTGGGAATGATTACCATATGAAGCGAATAGATCTTATTCGTCATGTGGAAAACCATGGGTGTGAATTTCTGCGTGAAGGTGGGAATCACACGGTGTATGTTAACAGGAGAGAGAAAAAAGTGTCTACTATTCCTCGTCATCGAGAAATCGATGAAAACTTGTCAAACAAAATTTGCAAAGATCTTGGGATACCAAAGCCTTAACCATTGGCTCAACCTGACCACGAGTACGCGGCGGGTTAACAGGAATGTTAGAGTGCGATACGAGGTCGCACAGTTGAGTGTACTCAGGTAAAACCTGAAGTACCCGGCATGTTCCTGCCCGGCCCTACGCAGGCGTGCTACCGTTTCGCTGATGACGGGGTGCGAAGCCCTGTGGACAACGTACCGAATTGGGTTCAAATGGCAAACAGGAGAACCTCTCGGAGAATCCTCCTCCGTTAAGGATGCCTTTATATTCAAGGGGAAGAGGCCTTTGTCGTTCAAAATTTAGACCACGCCAATAGAGTTCATGATAAAGGCATTCTTCGTAGGCTGACTCTAATAAGCCAGGGCCTAAATGCCTATAAACTTCTATTGCTGACCCAACTATCTGCTCTGTAAGTGCTTTTTCTAAAATCATTCTCCGTGTCTCTGTGTCTTTGTGGTAACCGATTACGTCCAATCAAATTAGAGATTACTGAGGAAAATAGAAGAATTAGCTAGTGCCTTGTCAAGCTTGCTTTAATGGGTTCGTCTTTTGTAAGGGTAACCCTTATGATTGCTTATTTGGGTAATTATTTAACCCTACCCGTATTTGACATTACTCTCAACTCTTTTCCCCCGCAGCCACAAATAAAAATATCACCAACCCGATGATAATGTTAATCCGAAAAAAGGCCAATGGAACATTTGATGACTGGCGTTGTTCTAAGTAGAGAAGTCCACCGGCCAACAGAAGAAAAAAGAAAGAGGCCAGGGTCCTCATCTGCCACAGAAAGAGGGCCAATAACATAGCAAAGGCCAGGATATGGAGAAGGGCCGAGATAGCCAGGGCCTTTTTTCGTCCCCATACCGAAGGAAAGGAGTAAAGCCCCTCTTGCCGGTCGAATTCTTCATCCAGGGTTGAGTAGATGATGTCAAAGCCTGACACCCAGAATAGGGTGAATAAAGCGAGAAGAATAGCCGGGAGAACTTGATGAAAACTCTGGGCAATGGCAAACCAGCCTCCCAGCGGGGCCATTGACAAACCTAATCCCACGCCCAAATGGGCTAAGGGGGTAAATCGCTTCATATAAGGGTAAACCACAAAAATTAAAAGAGGAATGGGGGAATAATAAAGACAGACAGGGGCAATAGCGTAAGCGGCTCCCAGGTAAAATCCCAAGCCTGCGCCTAAAACGGCTAAGGCTTCACCTAACCTCATTTGGCCACTGGGCAGTTCTCGGCCGGCCGTCCTGGGATTCCGTCGGTCTATTTCTCGGTCAATAATCCGGTTCAGGGATAAGGCCACTGTTCTGGCTCCCGCCGCTGCCACAAAAATCAATAAAAGCACCCGCCAGGAAGGGAGTTGTTCCGCCGCTAAAAAAACCCCGCTGTAAATTAACGGCAGGGAAAAAAAGGTGTGCTCGATTTTAACAAAGCGAAGATATCTGGTCAACACCGTAACCGTTCCCATTCACCGCCCCGATAACACGGAGATCGCCGAGAAAAGTCTCGGCGATCTCTACAAACTCTGGGGTGAACAATTACTCCACATCAACATTTTCTGCCAGCAGCTTGAGCAGCTTCTGTAATGCCTCAGGTAAATCTTGAGGATCATAGTAAGTGAGGATAACCATCTTGCCTTCTAAAATCAACTTGCGGTGCTTCGCCTTACCTTCTTCCCTAAAGCTTTTATTGCTTAGATTATTAAAGTCAACCTCATTAATAGCCGTCCAGATTTCCATTACCTGAGCCATCCTCAGTTTGGTGATTAAGGTTCGCTGGATTACGACCCCGGACGTATCCGACTGGAGGCTCCAGACTTCACCATCAGATTCAAACCTCTTTATCTCAGATCTGCCTTCAGGTAAAATTTCTACCTTCTCCAATAGTAATCGTTCACCACAGAGACACAGAGGCACGGAGAAGTATCTACTCAAAATCAAGTTAAAAAAGTAAGCTCATTACAGATTATAGTGCTATGGGTTAAGTTTCATCTCCTTTTGTCCTGACAGCGTCGGCATAAGAGCTTCCCCTCCCTTGATGGGAGGGGTTAGGGGGGTGGTAGCTCTTTTTCTAAGGTTTTTAGCAAGAGTAATAATATTTCACCCTCAGCCTATCCCTCTCCCATCAAAGGAGAGGGAATTTTGCTTTGTCTCCCAACTAACTGCTTAACTTAGTCTTGAGTAGTTACACGGGAAGATAGGGAAGATAGGGGACGGTGGTGTAGAAAGCAATTTATTTTAGCCATTGGTCTAAGATCATCTTGCCTACTGAGCTCAGTTCGGTCTTGGCTACAATATAATTGATACTTGATGTGGTTACTCCTAAATAGCGAG
>JBFMHI010000053.1 GCA_040753085.1 bacterium
GATTTTGGAATAAATACCCATGTCTTTTATGTCTCTTGTTGAAGTTCACCGCATATCCGGTCATTAACTTCCTCATTACAGAAGACAACGACACAACGCCTGTTCTGACCAAAAGATGAAGATGATTTTGCTTTCTACACCACCGTCCCCCATGTCCTCCTAAAACCTGAATTCCTTTTTTAACATAATCCGATGCTCCTCCTTATCCAGTTGGTCCTCCGGTCGATATTGATACTTAATTGATTCTCCCTGGCCCAGATAGTAATCCAGCTCAAATTCCTGCCTCAGCCCGAGACCGAGTCCTTTGCGTTCTTGTTGTGACTTGACTATTCCCCTGTAGGTGAAATACAAATCCTCAGCAATATATTTGCCCAGATTGAACTCTACTTTCTTTTTTTCTTCTCCCTGGGCCATTAATTTTTTCTCTTCAGGCAGAAATATCTCCTCCATCGGCAGCTTGATGTCAATATCAATGTCCAGAGCAGTGGATAACTGTCTCTCCAAGGGGTTAATCAGGCTGGCGTCTAAGGTCTGGCCAACCAGTCTGGACAGACCTATTTGCAGGAGGGCTTCCATATCAGCTTCACCTAATTCCTGATAATCTCTTCCCATTCTCAAGAGTTGGACGATCTCCTGCCGGCTCTTGGGCGGAAAACTATCCGGGGCAGTAAGTGCAGGTTCGGCGCCAAAAAGTTCGCCGTCATAGGCCAGGATGATCCGTTCTCCTCCCACCTCGGCCTCGGCTGTTCCGGTCAGATATGGGAATCCCTCGCCTTCTTCAAATTTCATTTTAGCCTCTTTTAGCCGGAACTCGGTGCCCAGGTATTCAAACCTTCCCCGTCTGGCTGAGGCCTGGCCGACCACATCCAGATCAACGGCCATCTGCCCGATAAACTCAAGATACCCCTCTTTTTCGATCTCAACATCCACATAGTCATTATAGTAACTGACTTTTTTACCGGCGATAACCTTCAGTCCCTCCCACCTGATCTTTCCAACAAAGCCCATACTTCCAGCCGGGGAGCCAGGCTTAAGGGGGTAGGTAAATCTGGTCTCGCTTAATTTGATCCACGACCCCCGGGCGCAGACCGGCCTATTCAGGCTGCCGGTGATCTTTAGATTAATATCCGCTTCTCCTTCCAGGAATCCCGGGATAAGAACTGGCAGGGGTTCTTTTACGTTGTGAATAGTAAAATCGAGTCGTTCCGGGGTAGCTCCCCTGGCTCCCTCCACCATCAATTGGCTCTTTCCGACCATTGCCTTGAGAGAATCAATGATTAAGGCATTATCATGAATCCGCAACTCGGCCTCAAGCTGCCTGATTCGCTCTTTAAACACTGGGGTCTGGAAGCTGGCTTCTTTAACCTGCATTTCTCCGGCCAGCTCAGGGTCATCGAAGGTCCCACTGATTCTGAGCCAACCACTGCTTTTTCCCTCAGCTTTACTTATCAGCTTTATATAGCCGACCAGCCCCCCCAGGTCTATTTCATCCATCCTGAGACTAAGATCAAGCTGTTGGTGGGAAGGGTCCACCCAGCCTTTAGTTTCAATCAATTTTTGCCCCGACCTTAAAAGCCCCAGTCTTTCTATTCTTATCCGGTCAGTGGAAAAATCTATTTGTCCTGAAAGCCCGTTTTCTCCCTCAACTAAGGAAAAGTAACAGCCTTTTCCCGGGTGGTAAACCACCTCTGAGGTCAATTTCTCAAAATTATATTCCCGGTTTATCACCAGGTCTTCGGCCTTCAGTTTTCCTGTCCAGGAAATATCTTCTTCCCCCTTGCTTTCCCCCATAAAACTCAGCTTACCCCCCAGGGTCACCCTGGCCACCTCTATTTCTTTAGTTTGGGCTCCAAACTGAACTCTTCCCGGAGAAGCCAGGTCAAATTCTCCTTGAATAATGGCTGTGCTTTCCTCGTCTTGTGTCAAATTAAATCCTGGAATAGAAAGGTGATGGTTAAGGAAGGTAAATCCTCCCTCGGCCTTTTGGAGTGAAAACGCGGGAGTAATCAAATCGGTTATGGATATATCTCCCTTTACCTCAGGCTGGCTTATCGAGCCGGAGACATCTATTTTGCCTTTAACTGTTCCCGCTGCCTTGGGGGCCTCTGGCCAGCCAAGGGCAGTCAAGGTGGAAAGGCTGGTGCCCTCCAACATTAGATTGATTTTAAGTTTGGCTGGTTTAGAGGAAAGATCGATTTCTCCTTTAGCCGTGGAGTGGTCTATATGCAGGGATTGAATCTCTATTTTATTGGCGGCCCATCTAAAGTCGGCTTTAACTCTCTGCCCATTCTGTATCCCTTTAAGGGAGGCAGTTAATTCCGGATGAAGCCACCCGCCTGCTATCCTTCCGTCCAGACTGAAATCTCCCTTCCAGGTCTCAAATTGAGGGAAAAAGACAGCGGCCTCCGGCCAGGTAAGACCAGTCAAGGAAAAATCAATAGCCGCTGTTTCCGTCAGCCCTGTCCCAGAGGTAGAAAGCCTCCCCCCCTGGCCAATCTTGAGAGTGGATGGGCCTATCACTATTTTTTTGTCCTTAGCCCAGTTAAGGGAAGACTCACCTTCAGAGAGGGCCAGGCCTTTTAAATCTCCTTCAAAACCAGAGAGCTTGCCTGTAACTGTCCCCTGATCAATTTGGCCTTCAAACCTGCCCTGGCCATTAAGGCCGGCCAGATTGCTGGCGGTGATTTTAAAACTGAAGGTCGATGGCCTGGCCAAGCGAATGTAACCAGGAAAGGAGAGCCGACTTTGCTCAGAAAGTAAAAGAGTCGCCGAGGCCAGGGTCAAACCCTTTTCATTGCCGGCCAGGCTCAAATGGCCTTTGTATTTACCGGCCAGGTTCTCTATTCTTAAATCTTCCCCCCCGTAGCTAAGTTTGCCTCTATCTCTTTTTACTGTTACCAGGCCATGCACTTCTCCTCCCCCGGGCGCCTTAAGTCCCAGGAGGCCGGCGGCTTGATCGAGCCTGACCCCCCGAAGAGTAAGATTGAGATCGAGTCCTAATCCTCCCTTAAATCCCAGCCCCCCGTCAATAAACAGATGGTTCTCCGATTTTTGGGTAAAAAGATTCCATCGTCCCTCCCGGTAGGTTATTCTTCCCTCCATACCTCCCAGTGAGGTAGAATTTATGATACTATCCCCCCATTTAAAATGGCCGGCAAATACATCTGGAGCGAATTCTCCTGAAATATCAAATTGTGATGACACCCGGTTCGCTCCAACCCGGAATTGGTCAGCTAAGATAGTCAGCCGGCCGCTTCGGCTTTGATCCTGGCCGGCTGAAATCCCCCCTTCAAATTCGAGCCTTCCTTTTTCCTGATTTATCTTGAGGGAGACAAGTTGAAGGTATTTCCCTTCCCCCTTAAAAGCCAGGCGGCCTTTCCCTTCTAAGAGATTGGCCAGGATAAAATTCCCTTCATATTCTGGAGCGGTGGGATTACCCTTGATCCTCAAGACGCCATCAAGGTAGGTAGACTGGCCTAAGTCAAGCCTGGAGAGTTTCATAAGGGGCCAGAGTGGGGCGTTTTTGGCCTCCAGGGTAAGATAGCCGGAAGGAACCCCCTCCCAATTTAGCTCCCCTTGAGCCAGATACCCCTCACCCCATTTGAGACGGATGAGGTTAAGCCGGTTGGATTGATACCTCAAGTTTGCCTTAAGCCTGGGAAGGATCGTCTTGCCCTGATTAAGACTCAGGGAAGACAGAGCGGTCTCTCCGCTGATGAGGAAAGAGGGTTTAATCTTAATAGACCCCTCAAAGGAGAAAGGGCTGACGACATCAAGGTCTTTTACCTGAGCAGGCATCCATTTATTCCATGTAACTTGCTCTGACGCCGCTTTTAGCTGTATTTCTTCCATTGAATTAAAAATGACTCCCTGGAGTTTAAAGGGGGTTTCTCGAGCCGTAAAGGCAAGATTGGCGGCCAATTGCGGATGGCGGGTGGCAGGTGGCGATAAGGCATAAGAAATCTTAAAGCTCCCACGCACATCAGTTATCTTCTCATCCTGAGCCCTCAGAATCACCTCCCCCTCTTTTATCTTTTCTCTCGGTTTCCCCAGAATTACTTCTCCATCTTTGAGCTCCAGTCTCCCATTGCAGTTAGCCAACTTTAATTCCTGAGCGGCGGGTTCTACCTGGCCCGCCAGGTTGCCTTTGATGACGCCACTAACGGATTGCAGATTAGCAATTAGGGATGGCAGAGGGTGCGTGGCCGAGGGTAGGCTCCCCTCTGGGATCCGGGCTCTGAAAAGAGCAGCCAGGTCAACCGTGTCTATCTCTGCCTTCCAGTTAAGGTCTTTCAATGTCGCTCTTCCCCATAGTTTGATCTGAGGTGGTTTGGTGGCCTCGCCTAAGGAGCAGGTAGCGGTAAGCACAAGGGTAGTCGTGTCTTTAAGCTCCTCTCCTTTCTGAGGGTTGATTCTTACCCTCCTGAAGGCTCCCTTCTGACCTCTGACCTCTGACTTCTGGTCTCTGTCCCCTGTATGCCGGGGTTCGATTTTGGCCTCAATTCCTCTGAGGGGTAAACTGAAGTTCCTGACCGGGTCGAATAGATCAAGTTCGCCCTTCTGCACCCGGACTCTAAAGGAGGTGAGATTAATCACGGCTGCCCACCGTTGCTCCCAATCAACCTCGGGTTTAGTCTCCTTCAGGTTAAGTTCCGCCTTCGGTCGAAGAAGACGGATTTCATTCAGCCAACGAGGAGACCACTTCCCCCTGGCCCTAATTATCTCCCAGAGGCTGAATCTCAAAGCGACTCGATCGATGCTTATTACGGATGCCTCTCCTTCAGGAGAGGACTGCACAAAACGAACCCGATAGAGGATCAAGTGGTCAAAAAATCCACCGCCTATGTCACCAATGGTTACCTCAGCCCCGGTTTCAGCCTCTAATTGAGAGACAATTTGCCCCTTGATGGGTTCGTAAAAGAGTCCTTTATGCCAGGCTAAGTAAAGACACCCCAGCCCGATAATGATTAAAAGTAAAACAATTTTCTTTTTCATAGGGTAGCGCCGCCTCCAGCCGCAGCCCAACGCCCACGATGAGCCGATACGCCGTTAGACCACCTTGTTCATCCTATCCTATGGCATGGGTAAGGCGCAAGTACGGCTTTATGGCCTTCAACTCCTCTGTCTCTGCCCGCTGCGCAACGTACAAGTCCCACCGAAGCTGCACATTCATCCAGAAATCGGCACTCGTCCCGAAGAACCTTGCTAAGCGCAAAGCTATCCTTGGTGTCATGCCCCTACGCTGATTGACAATATCGTTTATCTGTTGGTAGGGAACATGAATGGCGTTTGCCATCTGACGTTGCGTCAGTCTCATCGGATTCAGGAATTCCTCCAAGAGCATCTCTCCGGGATGCGTCGGCGCCCGGTTCGTAGGTATACGAATCATGATCTCCTCCTAATGATAGTCCACAATCTCAACTTGGTCAGGTCCCGACTCTGTCCAAACGAAGCAAATGCGGTATCGCTCATTGATCCGAATGCTGTGCTGCCCCTGTCGGTCACCAGTCAACATTTCCAGGCAATTGCCCGGCGGAACTCGCAGTTCTCGAAGGGCAGTGACCGAATCAAGCATATCGAGTTTGCGCATGGCTGCTTTCCAGACCGCTTCCGGACATGTCCTTCTGGCGGCTTTCGTGTTCTCTCCGTTGAAGACGTCTTCAGTACCATCGTTCTTGAATGATTGTATCATAGCAACATGATAGCAGCACGGTCATCTCATTGCAAGCAGTCGTAGAGTTCGCCAAGCATGTATGGCGGTCTAACAAATTTTGGATGGCGGATGGCGGATTTAAAATCTTCCGTCCGCAATCCGAAATCCGCAATCATAACATTCTGGCGGACAACGTAAATATGGCGGCTAATAGTATAACTTGCTCAGGGCAGGGTAAGGCCGCCAATGATAGAGCAGGAATCGGCCAAGGACCTAATTGACTCTCTGATAAGCTTACATGGTTCGATTCGGGAGAAACTCTCCCCGAGGGGAGTTAGTTTTGGTAATGAGAGGTGTAACGACTGACCGTTTATTCGAGGCAGACCGGCTAATTACTGACTATTCACCGGACTACTGAAAACTCCCAAATGCAAGGCATCCAACGTTCTCAACAATGGTTAATGTGTTCACAAATTACTCTCCCATTCACGACGCCGCAAACTGCGTACCCATGCTGTACTATCCCGCATATCTTCACGTCCCCGCCACATGCCTATAAATGGTTCATCCGACAATATGACTCGCTTGGTCTTTGGGATAACCTTCCCCTTAGAATAACGTGTTTTCAGAAGAGCTATAAAATCAACGACTTGTTTCTGTGCTTCTATTGGCAAAGAAGCCATCTCTTTAAGAATATCAGAAGTTTCCATTTTTTATCTTACCTCCGACTTCTCTTTGACCACAATATCATGTTACTCTAGTGCCTTGTCACGTTAGTATTTACTTGTCACGTTAGTATTTATGGGTAGAGTCTCTTTAGTAGGGGCGAATAATTATTCGCCCCTACCTCCTCCTTTTGCACAGACGATTCGCGAATCGCCCTTACTGTAGGGGCACGTTGCAACGTGCCCCTACAGCCTTGTCAAGATAGAAGTTATCTGTTAGAGCTTGTCTTTATGCCGAAGGGTTAAATAATTACCCAAATAAGCAATCATAAGGGTTACCCTTACAAAAGACGAACCCATTAAAGCAAGCTTGACAAGACACTAGTGCCTTGTCAAGTTGATTAAAGTAAGTTAAATAGTTACGATCATCATTTATACATTTATATTTTAACAAAAGATAATAATGTTGTCAATATTTTTTTGGCGAGATTCGGGGGAGAAGCTTTCTAAGTGCCTATCCCAAGATCCTAGACACCAGAAGTCTGGCCGACTCCTGGTGTCCAAGCACCTGAGGCGCGGCGAAAGTTTTGGAATAGGCTCTACTGGATGACATTGAAGGAAATCAAGAAGGCTGTTAATGCTTCCATCAGGTCATATTCTGCCTCAGGACAATCGCCTCAAAATTTATGCTGGACAACTCCTCCCCATTCTGTTATAATACGTAACTATTCAGCCACTAAGCCAATAGCCAATAGGGAAGAATACCCTATTGCCTATTGGCTTCTGTAATCTTCGTGTCTTTGTGGCTGAATAGTTACATTAATATTAAGCCTTGTTCATCGTTTGGGCCATTTACCAATCAAGGTGGATAGGCTGAAGACTGAAGTTCAATAGCCTTCAGTCTTCAGTCTTCCGCTCCAAGGCGGAAAAGAAGGGAGCTTCAAGGTGGAGCAGCGAATAAACAAACAGAGCACCGAGTCCAGAGTCCAGAACCCAGAAAGTAATCCGCCATCCGCCGCCATCCGCCATCCGATAAGGCCTGGGCTGAGTTGTCTTTTAGAAGAAAGATCAGATATACTTAAGGGTCGGTCTATTGGCCTCATTACCAATATCACCGGGGTGGATGAAAAGGAAAGAAGAAACATAGACATTCTGTGGGCCAGAGATGATTGGAAACTAACGGCCCTCTTTTCTCCTGAACACGGTTTAAAAAGCGATGTCCTGGATGGCATTCCGGTTGACTCTGCCTTTGATCCTTCTAAAAGATTGCCTGTTTACAGCCTTTATGGAGATCACAAGCAGCCAACGCCGGAGATGCTGTCCGGAATCGACCTCTTGATTTTTGATATTCAGGATATTGGTGTCCGCTATTATACCTATATTACCACCTTAGGTCTGGCTATGGAAGCCGCAGCCAGAGAGGGCATTCCCTTTGTGGTTTGTGATCGTCCTAATCCTATAACCGGCAAAAGGGTAGAAGGAAATATTCTTGATCTTAAATTTAGGTCCTTTGTCGGATATTACCCCCTTCCGATAAGATACGGCATGAGCATTGGTGAGCTGGCCTTGCTTTTCAACCAGAAATATGAAATCGGAGCCGAGTTGGAAGTAGTTAAAGTTGAGGGCTGGAAGAGGGAGATGTGGTTTGATGAAACCAGTCTTCCCTGGATACCTCCCTCTCCGGATATGCCAGGATTAAATACTGCTATCCTCTATCCTGGAACTTGCCTCTTTGAAGGCACCAATGTCTCTGAAGGAAGAGGCACCTCGACACCTTTTGAGTTAATTGGCGCCCCCTGGCTGGATGGGAAAAGACTGGCCGAAGGGTTAAACTCCTTAGCTCTTCCCGGGGTAAGATTTAGGCCTGCTTTTTTCAGACCGACCCGATCCAAATACACCGAGGTAAATTGCAGCGGCGTAAAGATAGTAGTGCTTGATCGTGAAAGCATCGACTCGATTAGAACAGGGCTTAATATACTCGCCCTTATTAAGAAAGATTACGAAACCAAATTTAGTTGGTCGAAACGGGAGGGCACCTACTTTTTTGATCGACTGATCGGAACCGACCAGGTCCGGCAGCAACTGGAGGCAGGATGTCCCGTGGAAACAATTATGGCCTTCTGGCTGGATGAAAAGAGCCGGTTTCTGATGACCAGAAGGACATATTTGCTTTACGATTAAGTTCCCCCACCAGGCGACCGGATACCGGATACCGACCTCGTTGATTCAAGCCCAGATGTAATCGTTCATCACAGATAGATTTTTCTCAGTGTCTCTGTGTCTCCGTGGTGAGGTGAACGGTTACGCCCAGATGAGCTTCTTATACTTTATTAAATAGTTTAATCCGGAGAGGACAGTAAGGAGAGTAGTAATCAACATCAACAGGTAAGGACCGGCTTCGATAGTCCAGAACAAATATCGACTCCAGCCGCCTCTGTCCAGCATATCGGCCGGGGTAAGATTAAGGAAGGTTTGCAGATAAGACCTTATTAAGAGGATGAGAAAAATAGCAATAATGACCACCATTTGAGAGGTGGTCTTAGCCTTTCCTCCGCCGCCGGCAGTAATAACCGTCCCTTCAGAGAGGGCCAGCATCCTGAGACCGGTAACCAGGAACTCCCTGGTAATAATAAGAAAGACCATCCAGGCCGGTATATGGAGTTCCGGCATGCCGACAAAGGAAATGAAGACAGCCGAGGTAAGTAGTTTGTCGGCTAAAGGGTCCATCAGTTTGCCCCAGGTAGTAACTTTTTGCTCACGTCTGGCCAGTATTCCATCATAAAGGTCGGTTATAGCGGCAATTATAAAGGTGAATAAGGTTAGAAATCGGACGTAGATATTTTCCTGAGTCAAAAGGATAATAATAAGAGGGATGAGGATAATCCTCGTTAGGGTTAATTTATTGGCTAGGTGCATAGCGCGGCCTCCCGCCATCCTCGATGCTCGATCCTCGATGCTGGATGCTCGATACTCGATATTGGAGACTCGATACTGAAGACTGGAGACTAAATCCTTTACCCGCATCGAGCATCCCGCATCGAGCATCGAGCATCGAGCTTTGATTAAAACAGCCCCGGAATATTAAGACCGCCGGTGATTTTCTTCATTTCATCTTCAACCATTTCAGAAACCCGGGTCATCGCTTCATTGACCGCCGCTTGAATCAAGTCTTCAAGCATCTCTACATCATCCGGGTTAATCACTTCCGGATCAATCTTTATCTCCACAACCTCCTTTTGTCCATTGACTGTGGCCGTTACCATCCCACCCCCTGCACTGGCGGTAGCGGTCCGTGCGGCTAATTCCTCCTGTATCTGGAGTATCTTCGACTGCATCTTTTGAACTTGCTTCATGATATCTTTCATACCCTTCATCATACACCTCCATTATTTGATTTCGGATTTCGAGATGAACAATGCCCTCAATATCTTGATTCAACCACCGAATCTACGACTTAGTGCTTACTCCTTTACTACCTACGGCTTGCTGCCTATTGTCTTTATTATCTCCCCTTCAAATATCTCCAGGGCCCGTCCCACTATCGGCTCCATATCTGTGATATGATAGAAAGACTGAGGTTGTTTGGCGGGTTTATCAGAAGTAAAATTCCCCGGCGAAGTTTGGCCATTAATGGAGATAATCTTTAAATTAATGTCTCGATCAAGTATTTGCTTGACAACACCTTCAATAATCTTTCGGTAGTCCTTTCGGTCAACCGTTTTGGCCTGAAAGGAATTTTCTTCACTGAAGCCTATTACTAGGTCATCTCCTTTAAGCTCGACCATTTTTCCACTGCTCAGACAACTTCCCAGGGAAGGTTTTTTCTGGGTAGCCTGGCTAATAATTCTTGACCAGATGGTGGCGGCTTCACTCGAATCCGAGATGGTAACATCAGAGGGTAAAGAGGACGGAGTTTGATCAGTCTGAAGAGGTATGCCGTTAAGTTCATAATCCATCATAGGAGAGGATATCTTAATTCCCTGATCGGGAATGAATTCTCGACTTCCATTGGTGGGAACAACTCGTGACTCCAATTTTTCCAATCTGTTCAATATTTCCATTAGAGGTATTTCCTGCTTTACCCTGGCCATCTTTAGGACGGTCAGTTCAAAAAGTAACCGGGCCTGAGATGACCACTTCATCTTTTCGTTACACTCTTTTAATAGCTCAATGACCTTTAATATCTCCTCAGATGATAGCTGTTCTATCTGCTTCTTTAGTGATGTCAGTTCAGAATCAGGCAAATCAACCAACCTGGTTCCTTCCTTCGGATCAGTTTTAAGGAGCAACCCATCCCTGAAATATCCCATTAGGTCCCTTACCAGTTGGTTCAGGTCTACCCCGGCCTCAACTGCTTCAGAGACTAATCTAAGTCCGGCAGAAGGATCAGATTGACTTACTACCGCTGAAAATTTAGACAGTATATCAAAGTTGACCAGGCCTAAGACCGTCGTAACATCTTCTGTTTTGATCGGACCTTCATTACGGTAGGAGATGACCTGGTCAAGGATAGTCTGAGCATCCCGGAGGCTGCCTGAGGCCTGCCGGGCAATAAGGACTAAGGCTCCTTCCTCAACTTCAATCCCTTCCGAGGCAGCCATTTGCTTAAGCTGATCAACAATTTGTCCGGCCCCTATCCGTCTGAAGTCAAATCGTTGACATCGAGAGAGAATAGTTTGAGGCACCTTGTGAGGCTCGGTGGTGGCAAAGATAAAGATGACGTGAGAGGGAGGTTCTTCCAGGGTTTTTAGAAGGGCATTAAAGGCCTCCTTGGTCAGCATGTGAACTTCATCAATGATATAAATCTTATACCTTGATGCCGCCGGAGCCAACCTAACCCTCTCCCTGAGGTCTCTGATTTCATCTATACCCCTATTGGATGCCCCGTCAATTTCAATGACATCAAGCCATTGGCCGGAGGAAATTCCCAGACATGCCCGACACTTCATACAGGGTTTAGGAGTCGGCCCGGTCTCACAATTAACCGCTTTGGCCAGGATACGGGCAATACTTGTCTTCCCTGTCCCCCGGGGGCCGGTGAAGAGATATGCCTGTCCAATCCGTTCCTGATGTAAGGCATTGGTCAGGGTAGTCGTTACATGGGACTGACCGATTACTTCTTCAAATACCTTAGGCCGCCATCTTCGGGCCAGAACTATGTAGGACATGGTAATTAGTCTATCTCCAAACTATAATCCATTGACTTAGCCGAACTGGTCAGATGGCCGATAGAAATCATATCTACCCCAGAGCGGGCTACGGTATCCACTGTCTCAAGGGTGACTCCCCCTGAGGCCTCAAGAAGGATATGAGAATTTTTCTGCCTGGCCAAGACCACGGCCTCTTTCAATTTCTCAGGGGTAAAATTGTCTAACAGGATAACATCTGCTCCCGCCGAAACAGCCTCATCAACTTCTTCTATGGTCTCTACCTCTACCTCTATTTTAAGCAGGCAGGGACCTTCGGACCTGGCAAGTTCTACGGCCGATTCAATTCCTCCTGATACCTTGAGGTGATTGTCTTTGATCAGAATCCCATCGCTCAGACTAAAACGGTGGTTGTAGCCTCCTCCAACTCTGACCGCGTATTTTTCCAGGGCACGAAGTCCCGGCGTAGTCTTTCGAGTATCAAAGATTTTGACGCCCAAGCCCTCAACCTTGTTAACAAATTCAGAAGTGAGGGTGGCAATTCCGGATAACCTTCCCAGAAAATTTAAGGCTGTTCGTTCTGCCGTCAGGATACCCCTGGCTGGTCCCTCAAGAGAGGCGACCAGCTCGTTTTCTTTAACCCTATTGCCTTCTTTCACTTTAAGCCTAACGGCCAGCTCAGGTTCTATCTCCTTAAAGACAGCCTTAGCCACCTCCAGTCCAGCGACTATTCCTTTTTCTCTGGAAAAAATCCTGGCCTGACACTCAATATCTTCTCTAACGCATAGCCGGGTCGTCAAATCCCCGTGCTCGATATCTTCAGCTAAGGCGGCCGTAATAATAGGTCTTAACCATAAATAGTCTGTAAATCCCATACCGCGGTCTCCCGCCGCAATCAAACAATCCTCGAGGCTCGAGCCTCGAGGATTGAGCATCGAGCATCGAGCATCGAGCATCGAGGATCGAGGATCGAGCATCGCCGCTAAGCAGATACTGTATCATATCTATAAAATTTTGTCAAGCTTTTCTGAAATATGCCGCCGGGCAATCGCCTCAAAATTTCAATCATTCAGGAGCCATAGAAACCGCTGAAGCGGTTACCAGGCGTCGTTATTGTTTACCAACTCACCCCGATAAATCAGCGATTTTTCAGGCCGAATTAATTTTATGAATTTAGTCTCTTTGTGTCTTCGTGGTAAAAAGGAGTCTGGTTTTTTTGGCTGAATAGTTACAAAACAAATTTGTTTGCCAGAAGTTAAATCTGCTGGTATAATTAGAGCCTGATTTATTAGGGAGACACAGAGTCTCGATAAACGGGTGTCTTTTTTAGATCCTCTGGGCCTCTGGGTTTAGAGACCTCTCAGCTCTCAGCACCTCCTTCTCCGCGTAGTATTTCCGATGAACAAAAACTATACCACCCAGGAGTAGATAATACCCTAAAATAACCGGCCATGAGGAAAGGGTAAACTGAAGATTGGCCCAGGCGGGCGTGGAGGCCGCTAAGACCGTCCAAATGAGGGCCTTTAGGGCCAGGAGAGTAGGCAGGGCAGCCAGTTTGGCCAGGCTAAGGCTTAAAGGAGCTATGGCCAGAAGGGTCAGTCCTGAACCTAAAATAAGCCCGACTAAGGGAACAACTATGGGGTTGATCAGAATACCAATGAGAGGCACTCGACCAAAATAAAAGGCCAACACAGGCCACAAGACTACCCAGACAGCTAAAGAAACGACAAAAAGCAGCCTCAGTCGCTGATAAGGAATGACCGGCTTTAACATAAGCGTAAATATGGGAGTAAAAAGAGGAATTGCCAGGGTAGCCATAAAGGAAAGTTGAAAGCCAACATCAAAGAGGAAAGAAGGGTTGATTACCAGAAGAATAAAGGCCGCCAGGGCAAGACCATTGTAAAGAGGATTTTCCCGGCCTAAAACCATAGCCAGCAGGGTAGCCGAGGCCATAATCGAGGCCCGAATCACCGAGGGTCTGGCTCCGGCTATAAAACAGTAACCGATAACCACCAGAATGGTCAGGCCGGCTGATAATCGGCGGTATCTCCACAGAAGATAATATCTCAGCAGGCCAAAGACAATAAAGGCGATAAGGCCAACATGAAGCCCGGACACGGCCAGGACATGAACTGCCCCGGATTCGATAAAGACCTGATAGAGTCCAATGGGAAGAGTCTCCCGCTGGCCAAGAAGCAGGCCCTTTAGGAGGCTGCCTTCCAGAGATGGAAGAAGGCAATCAATAAGGCCGGCTACCTGCTGACGAATAGCTGTGACTACCTGCCAGAACCTATTAATTTCCCCCTGCCCCAGCTTACTTATCCTTTCTCCCTCAGGTTCCCTGATCGTCATCACCGTATGGATTCCGGACCGCGCCAGATAAGTCCGCATATTAAACTGCTTCCCTGCCGAGGGGAACCTCAAGACCCCTCTTAGCTTGACCAGGTCGCCGTATTGAAGATCAAGGGGGCAATTATACACCGTAGTGTAAAGGAGACCCTTAACCGGAATCGCTCGATGCTCGATGCTGGATACTCGATGCTCGATGCTCGATGTTCGATGCTCGATGCTTGATGCTTGATGTTCGATGCTTGATGCTCGATACTCGATGCTCGATGCTGGATGCTCGATGTTTCCGCTGGCCAAGATAACCTCTTTAACCCGAATCTTCAGGATAGTTTTCTCTCTCCGTGGCTCCGGTTCTTTTATTATCGTCCCGACCAGTTCTATTTTCCCGGATGAGGCAAACTGGATCAGGGTATCGGTTGATCTGGTGGTAAAAAGCTCGTACCAGATTAGTCCCAACAGAAGAAAGCCAACAAGAGAGAAGCCGCTAAATAAGCGGCCGCATCTTAGCCAGAATATTACTATTAAAAAGAGATAGAGAAGAAAGGCGGTAAACAAGAGAGGCAGTAAGCCAGGATCAAGGTAATAGCCAAGGATAATACCAAGTAAATAGAGGAGGGTAATGCGGATAAGGGGGGTCATTACTCGATACTCGATACTCGATGCTCGATATCGAACATCAAGCATCGAGCAAAGAGCTTACGGGCCCGACCGCTTTTTTCTCGAGCCATTGATCCACTTCTTCTTTATTAAAATACCAGAGATATTTATCCCGGTGACAGGGAATGTCGCCACTATGACACATTCGATATATGGTCATCTCATGCATCCTAAGATATTGAGCCACCTCCTTAACGGTCATAACAGGAAGATTCTTCTTCATTGTCATCCACTCCTTTTTTGGCTGGTTAAGCCGTAGCGGTTTCCTCACCGCTCATATTCTCTTTAAGCCATTTTTCTATCTCGGCCTTATTAAACCGCCAATTGCTACCTATACGATAGCAAGGAATAGTCCGGCGTTGGCACATGCGATAAATAGTAATCTCATGCACCCTCAGAAACTTGGCCACCTCTTTAACCGTCATCATAGGGTGTCTTTTTTCTTCAGCCATTGTTTATCAACTCCTTTTTATTAAGAGTCTATCTCAAAACCTCGGGGCGATGAAAGCCGCTAAAGGAGGCACCTCCAACTGCCGAGGGATGGAGGGCGCCCGTGGTCGCTCCTTAACGGTCGTGGCTCGGATCGGTTTTGGGATTGGCTCTAAGTAGATCTAAAGTGGGCATTGCCTGCCCACCGCTCATCAACTTTGGGCATTGATCATCGTTTCAGCCATTTACGGATTAATCGCGAATCGCGGATTGCGAATTGCGAATTAAAAAATAGGTAACCGTTCAGCCACGGATGCACACAGATGAAACACGGATTTCCGTGAACCGTGTCCGGGAGTCGTGTCCGTGATTAGGTTGTAGGGACAACCCTTGTGGTTGTCCGCCTATGGAACGGACAGGGA
>JBFMHI010000054.1 GCA_040753085.1 bacterium
CCTCCCATCAAGGGAGGGGAAGCTCTTATGCCGACGCTGTCAGGACAAAAGGAGATGAAACTTAACCCATAGCACTATAATCTGTAATGAGCTTACTTTTTTAACTTGATTTTGAGTAGATACAGTATCTGCACCGATCAGGCAGATAGGCTGAAGACTGAAGTTCAATAGCCTTCAGCCTTCAGCCTTCAGCCTTTCTCTTTACCCCAAGACGGTAGGCATCAGTAAGATAGGCAGGAAGACAGCAATGATAATACCCCCAATGATTACCCCCATAGCGAGAATAAGGATAGGTTCAATCATGCTGGCCAGGGAAGCAATAGTGGCATCTACCTGCTGGTCATAAAAGTCAGCCAATTTGGCCAACATAATGTCTAAACTACCACTCTCCTCACCTATGGCCACCATTTGAATAACCATAGGCGGGAAAACCCCGCTGTCTCTCAATGGATCAGTAATCTTTTCTCCTTCACGGATGGAGTTTCGGGCTTGCATTACGGCATCTTCAATGACTCTATTCCCTGATGTCTTGGCGACTACCTCCAGGGCCTCTAAAATGGGCACACCAGATTTGACCATGGTGCCAAAGGTGCGAGCAAATTTAGCCACCGCGATCTTTCTAAACAGGCTGCCAAACAAAGGCACCTCGAGAATATAGTGATCAAAGAGTTCTTTCCCTCTTTCCGTCTTGATGAACCGGATAAAGAGGTAAACCAGAAGAACTACTACCGCAAAGACCCAGAGGAAATGGTGCTTTAAAATGTCGCTAATAGCCAAAAGGATTATGGTTGGGGCCGGAAGCTTAACCCCCAGTGTATCATAAATGGCCTTAAAGGGAGGGATAATAACTATCAGGATAAAGATAGTTATCGACAGACAAATGAGAGAAACCGTAACCGGATAAGCCATAGCGGTAATAACCTTTCGCCGCAATTGAGCCAGATTTTCCAGATAAGCTGCGATTCTTTCCAGTATTTCATCAAGAACACCACCAGACTCGCCAGCTCTGACCATACTCACGTAAAGTTCGGAAAAGACATCAGGGTGTTTTTCTAAGGCCAGAGAAATAGACGCCCCTTTTTCGATCTCCTCCCGGACATTCGTGATGGTCTCTTGCAGCTTCTTTTTGGTAGTCTGTTCCACCAGGGTAATAAGACTCTGGACGATAGGCACCCCGGCATTAACCAGCGTAGAAAGCTGCCGGGAGAAAAGAGATAAATCGCCCAGGCTCACCCGACCATGCCAGCCTAATTCGGCTATCTTTTTCCAAAAGGTTTCTCGCTTCTCGGCCACCGAGAGGATATTCAGCCGGCGCTGCCGGAGCTTACTAATAGCCATTCGCTCGTTGTCCGCTTCTATTGTTCCTGAGACCACACCACCTGAAGGATTTTTCGCCTTATAAGTAAAATTCACTTTATTACCTCCTTTAAAAGGGGTCAAGGGCTCCAGACATGAAGGGTTCAAGTAAATACTCCCACCAACTTCCCCAAAAACCCTCGTAACCGTTCAGCTACAGATGCACACAGATGAAACACGGAAAATCCGTGAGCCGTGTCCGTGATTCGGGTCTGTCCTTAGGCTGTAGGGACAACCCTTGTGGTTGTCCGTCTACGGAACGGACATGGACAAGCACGGACAGGGACAAGCCCTGTCCCTACACTTCCGCCTTCTGTCCTGTGTTATTTATCCGTGCTAATCCGTGCAGCTATACCTGAACGGTTACAAACCCTCGAACCCTTTTTAATACATCGCCGCACTCCTATCCATAAATCTCTTTAAGTCATTGGGATCAAGAGACCTTGATAAAGCTTCCTGAGCTGTAATCAGGCCTCGGGAATAAAGATCGGCTAATGACATATTCATGGTCTGCATACCTTCTCTCCCCCCGGCCTGCATTAAGGTATAGGCCTGATGGACCTTCTCTTCACGAATCAGGTTTCTAAGACCCGGCGTAGCGATCAGGACCTCACAGGCCAGGACTCGGCCTTTGCCGCCGGCCTTGGGCATAAGCTGCTGAGAAAAGACGGCCTGGATAACAAAGGAAAGCTGAGCTCGAACTTGAGGTTGTTGATGGGGAGGAAAGACGTCAACTATTCGGTTAATGGACTGGACCGCATCCGGCGTATGGAGGGTAGCCAGTACCAGATGACCGGTTTCAGCAATGGTCAGGGTAGCCCTAATCGTCTCCAGATCACGCATCTCACCCACCATAATAATGTCCGGATCCTGTCTTAAGACATATTTCAGCGCCGCGGCAAAGGTCTCCGTATCGGACTCTACCTCTCGTTGGCTGATAATACAGTTTTTATGGGAATAAAGGTACTCGATCGGGTCTTCCACCGTGACGATATGCTCTTTTCTATTCTGGTTGATATATTCAATAATAGCCGCCAGGGTAGTTGATTTACCGGAACCCGTAGGACCAGTAACCAGAACAAGTCCCTTGGTTAGTTTAGCCATCTCATAGATGGCCGGAGGCAGACCCAGCTCCTCAAAGGACAAGGTCCTATTAGGTATACTCCGCAAGGCGGCTCCGACTGTCCCCCGCTGACGAAAGACATTCATCCTTATTCGACCGATCTCCCTTACTCCAAAGGAGAGGTCCAACTCGTTACTTTCTTCAAACTTTCGCTTCTGAGTCTCAGTCAAAACACTGTAAGTCAGTTCCTGACATACCTCCGGAGTAAGTCTCTCCGTTTTTAGCGGAATGAGTTCACCGTCGACCCGTATTTGGGGAGGAGTCCCTACAACTAAATGTATATCGGATGCCTCTCTTTCAATCATAATGTGGATAAGTTCTTCCATACTATACATAGTTTATCACTTCTCCTCTTTCTTCATTAGGCCCCTTCTCACTCAGGTAATCGGTATCAGGTTATCGGTGAAGTAAGCGTTCAGCCACTAAGGCACAAACTCGATGCTCGATCATGGATACTGGATCCTTTACCAGCATCGAGGATCGAGCATCGAGGATCGAGCATCCAGCATCATGTGCTGAACGGTTACTCGGTGAAAAGAAAGCCATAATCGGCTGTCACTGATCACCGATTACCGATTTAATGCAGCGCCCTCTCTTCAACCGTTATCCTTAAGAACTCTTCTACCGTCGTAACCCCGGCAAAGACCTTTCGGGCGGTGGCTTCTTTAAGACTAATCATCCCCTCGGCTTCGGCACAGTCTCTAATTTTATAGGTGGGTTCCCGGTCAAGGACCAGGTCTCTAATCGAATCCGTCATCTCCATCAACTCAAAGACCCCAATTCTACCTTTATAACCAATATTAGCGCATTTCTTGCATCCGGCCCCCTTGTAAAGGACGGATGATTCTTCCCTCGAAGGAAACCCTATCTCTTGCAACATAGCCCTGGAGACCTGATAACTCTCTTTGCAGGCTGGGCAAATGATTCGAACCAACCTCTGAGAGAGACTCATAATTACCGTTGAGGTAATAAGAAAGGGTTCAACGCCCATATTGACCAGCCTGGTAATGGCTCCCGGGGCATCGTTAGTATGGAGAGTAGAAAAGACCAGATGCCCGGTCAGGGCGGCATTTATGGCTACCTCAGCCGTTTCCCTATCCCTTATTTCTCCTACCATAAGAATATTCGGATCCTGCCGCATGAAAGACCGCAGGCCGGTGACAAAATCCAAACCTATCTCTGGCTTTATCTGAACCTGATTTATTCCCTCAATAACATACTCCACTGGATCCTCGACCGTGATAATATTCTTATCAATGGTGTTTAAAATCTTCAGGGTCGAATAAAGGGTAGTTGACTTACCACTGCTGGTGGGTCCGGTAACTAAAATAATTCCATAAGGATTATCTATCTTCTTTTTATAAACAGGCAGCGCCTCCGGTTCAAAGCCTAACTCAGTCAGTTCCAGACAGAGGCTTTCCGGGTCGAGGATCCTTAAAACCACCTTTTCTCCAAAGGCAGTTGGAATAATCGAGATTCGAAGGTCGACATCTCTATCCTCCAGCACCGCCTTACACCGTCCATCCTGGGGAAGGCGTCTTTCGGCAATATCCAACCTGGACATAATCTTTACCCGCGAAACAATGGCCGCATGAAGTTCCTTGGGTGGTGAAGAGACTTCATGCAGCATACCGTCAATCCGATATCGGGTTCGAAGTTGATTCTTATAAGGTTCAATATGAACATCGCTGGCCCCGGCTGAAATGGCCTCAATTAAGAGGTGATTAACTACATTAATTACCGGGCCGGACTCAGCATCAACCTTAAGCTTGGAAACATCGGCCTCCTCTTCTCTATCCCCAATAAGTTCAATCTTCCCCTTGCCTCTGGTTTCCTTTAGGATCTCCTCCAGGGTAAGAAATTTTTTATAATAGCTGTCAATGGCCTCCTTAATTTCCGACTCACAGGCAATGAAGGATATTATCTGGTAGCCGGTCATTCTGGCTATATCGTCTAAGGCCAATACATCCAAAGGATCGGCCATCGCAATGGAAAGGTTGGCCTCTTTCAGAGAAATGGGAATAAGGAGATGCCGCCGCATAAGGAACTCAGGAATAATACTCTTTACCCTCGGACTGATCTCCTCCAGGTTAAGCTGGGACAAGTCCATGAAAGGAATCCCCAGAAAGGCACCCAGAACAGGGACAATGTCTTTTTCCTTAGCTAAGCCAAGATCAACTAAGAGATAAGCCAGTCGTCTCTTATTTCCCTTTTGGGCCAACAAAGCCTGCTCAAGCTGTTCGGGTGTAATAACGCCTGCTTCCAGAAGGACATCGCCTATCTTCTTTCTGGAAGACGGGGTTCCTTTCGGCAAAAACTCTTCTCTCCCTTTTTCACCTTTTTTGTGGATATTATACACCATATTTCCCCTAATGTCAACAAGAAAATAGCGGTCTCAGAACAACCCTGGCCGGAGCGCCATCACCGTCTTCCAGTTTCAAAGGAAGGCAGATGAGTTCATATTCCCCCGCCTCGATCCCCTCCAAAATCAACCCCTCAATGACAGGGATTCCACGACTTAAAAGAATATGATGGGCTGGAGACGCCTTATTTTTGTATTCTTCTATGGAAAGGTAATCAAAGCCCACCAGTTTAATGCCTTGATCAGCTAAGTACTGGGCGGCATCACCGGTCAGATAGACAAAATTGCGCCTAAAACCCCTTTCTTTCAATAATTCGGAATTCCTGGTCTTAAAAAGCACCCGGGAAAACCCCTCCATCTTAAGTTCCTTCAGATCGGAGGCGGTAATCTTCTCTAATACCTTCAACTCAAAAACTTTAGCCGGCCCAATGAGTAATTCCAAAGGCAATTGATCCGCCTTAAGGCCAGCCTCTTCAAAATGATAAGGCGGATCCACATGGGTTCCCGTGTGAGTCCCCATACAGAGGCCGGAAAGATTTAACCTGTCCCCATCTTTTATTCGACAGACCGATTTAATTTCTACCTTGGGATCGCCAGGATAGGTCGGCATCCGCCGCTTGATAGGCATAGAAACATCAAAGAGTGGCATTGTATCCTCTCCTTTGGCCATTGTCAATTATTGTAACCGTTCATCCCATGAGGCTGGATGCTCGATCCTCGATGCTCGATGCTCGAGCATCGAGCATCGAGTTTGTGCCTTAGTGGCTTTGTGGCTAAATAGTTACTGGTTAATTATTAACCCCACCCGCCAACTCAATTACCCGCCGGGCGTTTTCCTCCCAGGTAAAACCACGCTCCCGGACAGTCTCTCTGGCCTTCTCCCCTAATTGCCTCCGCAGTTCAGGATGATCAATCAGTTTTAACAGCACCCTCTTTAGATCATCTCTATCCCCCTCTTTGAAGAGAAGGCCGTTTTGACCATCTTGGAGTATTTCACAAATATTAGGTAAGGCAGGGGCAACCACCGCTTTACCCATGGCCATATACTCGATGAGCTTCATAGGTGAGGCATAAGGGGTTACCCCCGGTTGAAGGGCGATATCAAAAGCCGCCACGTAAGACGGAATATCCTTTCGTTTCACTGGTCCGGCAAAGGTAACGAAAGATCCCAGGCCGTGATTATGCACGTAAGCCTCCAAATCCGGTCGAGCCGAACCATCACCTACCAGCAAAAGGTGTAAGGCCTTAAGGGGCTCTGGGCTCTTACCTATCTCACTCATCACTTCCATAGCCAGATTCAAACCGTGCCAGTCTTTGAACCAACCCGTAAAACCAAGAATTATCTTACCATCGAGTCCGTATTTCTTTCTAACCGCTTCTCCATTACAGGCGGCGGCATCAAATTCATCAAGATTAACCCCGTTGGGCAAAACCACTATTCTTTCCAAAGGCACGCCTATTTGCCAGAGATGGTCTTTTAACGCCCCGGAGACCACGATCGTCTTATTCGACCCAGAACATATCCGCCTTTCCAGATACCTGGCCAGAGGAGAAAAGACCAATCGCTCATATCTCTTTTTTTCATAGGCCAAGGGTGAATTGACCTCCAAGATCAAGGGGATTCCCAAAAACCTGGCCGCCAGAATACCAGAGAAATTATAGAGAGAATATCGCTCGTAAAGAAAATCAGGGCGAAACCTCCTACCGGCCTTTACCAGCCTGAAGTAACCCACTAAATTGTAGGCCAGTTCGAGTAATTCATATATCAGGCGTGGTGAAAAAGAAGCCACATATTCCCATCTCTTTCCTTTGGTCTTTTCAAGATCATCCCCTCGCTGGGCCAAAGCCACCAACTCTACTTCGTGTCCCAGCTTTCGCCAGGCCTTGATAAGCTCGTTGATATGAATCCCCTGGGCATCTTCAGCCTGGGTTCGGTGGTGATAAAGAATCCTCATTATCCCTTATTTTACCACAAGCCTCGTTTTTAGTCAACTGTCTTTCCGCCGTACCAGAAATCCCCTAACTTTTAATGTAACTATTCAGCCACGGATGGACACGGATGAAACACTGATTCCTTTTCTTTTTTTGTTGCTTTGTAACCGTTCAGCCACAGATGCACACAGATAAAACACGGAAAATCCGTGAGCCGTGTCCGTGATTCGGGTCTGTCCTTAGCCAGGCTACCAGACAGCCAGTGGGCCCTGTGTTCTGGCTACACAAACTCCCGATGCCACATCTCCAGCATGAGCAAGGCCCAAAGATGCTGACCATAATTCTTTAACCCCGATTGATGATCCCGCCACATCTTATGAAGAAATCTCGAATTAAAATAACCTCTATTAAGCGTCTTACTATCAAAGAGGATATCCTCGGTCATCCCTTTGAGGTCCTTTCTGAACCAGATGTCTGCCGGGATAGAAAAGCCCATCTTTCCTCTTTCCAGGATAGTCGGAGAGAGATAAGGGCGGACGGCCTTTTTAAAGATGTATTTGGAATTATCCCCCTTAAGTTTTAAATCAGGGGGGATAGTAGCCGCAAATTCGACCAACTGATGGTCAAGCAGGGGAACCCTCACCTCCAAAGAATTGGCCATACTCATTCGATCAACCTTAGTCAGGATATCATCAGGCAGATATGTCTTGATATCCACATACTGGATTCGAGACAGAGGGTCAAGCCCCTCGGTTTTTTTAAAATATTTAATGAGCGTGTCAGCCGGGTCATATCCGGCCAACTTACGCTTCAAGTCCTCCGAATAGAGCTTTCTCCTCATGTCACGGTTATAGAGAGAAAGCGAATTGGCATAGCCTTGTTCTGGCGAAAGGCTAAGATTGGTCAACAGGGTCTTGGCCCGGAGAAATTGGGGGAGATAATCGGCCTTGGGGTAAATTCCGGCCAGAGGCGGCAGGAGATATCTTTGGATAAAGCGGGGCAGGTATCCTCTCAGTTTGTTTTCCAATCTGTCGTAGAAATATCTCCTGTATCCGGCAAATAATTCGTCCCCTCCATCACCGGAAAGGGCCACCGTCACGTGTTCTCTGGCTGTCTTGGAAAGATAATAGGTGGGCACAGCCGAGGAGTCAGCAAAGGGTTCATCGAAATGATAAATAAGTTTGGGCAGCAGGGCCTCAAGTTCGGGTCTGACCGTATGTTCATAATGAGTGGTCTGATAGAGATGGGCTACTAATCGGGCAAATTTAGTCTCGTCAAACCCGTTTTCAGAAAATCCAATGGAAGAAGTGATCACCGGCCGATTAAGGCCATTGCTCATTACCGCCACCACCGCACTAGAATCTATCCCCCCGCTCAAGAAAACGCCCAGAGGGACCTCACTTATCAACTGGCTTTCAACCGAGTCCTTCAGATGACGGATTAAGTCTTGGGCATAATTTTCTTCACGGGCATAGAGATCTGCTTTTCCTGAGAGAGATGAATTTGAGGTGAATTCTACATCCCAGTATTCTTTAAGGGAGGCATGATCAGGGGTGCAAGTCAGGATATGACCTGGCGGGAGCTTATAGATTCCTTTAAAGATCGATCTGGGAGAAGGGATGGCCCGAAAGGTGAAGTAATCATCCAGGGCTTCATAATTAATCTGTCTGGGGATACGGCTGTCTTTCAGGAGGGCCTTGATCTCTGAACCAAAGAGACAAAAGTTGGCATTAAGCCAGTAATAGAGGGGCTTAATCCCCAACCGGTCCCTGGCTAAGGTGAGTTTTTTTTTGCCCCTGTCCCAGATAGCAAAGGCAAACATCCCCCCCAACTGTCTGACACACATCTCGCCCGCCTCTTCATAAAGGTGGACAATGACCTCAGTATCGGATTTGGTCTTAAATTGATGCCCTTTTAGGATCAGGTCATCCCTGAGCTGCCTGTAATTATATATCTCTCCATTAAAAACGATCCAAATACTGCCATCTTCATTAGAAACAGGCTGTTGGCCGGTAGTCAGATCAATAATAGCCAGCCGTCGCATACCGAGACCGAGGTCATCTTTGACATAAAACCCCTCTTCATCAGGACCGCGATGATAAAGAGCATCGGTCATCTCCCGAACAAGCCCTGGTTTAACCGGCTCACTTGAACCAAAATTGTATACGCCGCATATACCGCACATGAATGGCCCCCTTTTTTAATGGCGGATTTCTGATGGCGGATTGTCCGGCCTTGGGCCCGAATTGGCCTCCAGAAACCCCTTTTTAAATGGCGAATGGCGTAACTATTCAGCCACTAAGGCACAAAGATTACAAATATTCTCTTCGTGCCTTAGTGGCTTTGTGGCTAAATAGTTACCGGATTTCGGATTTCAGATTTCGGATTGGGATAAATACACAATCCGCGATTCGCAATCCGCGATTCACAATTAGCGATTCGCCATCCGCCATCTTCCTATTTAAGCACCACCATCTTCCTCGTCTCTACCGAAGATCCGGCAATAAGCTGGTAAAGGTAGATGCCGCTGGCGACTTCACTTCCGTCGGAATCCTTGCCGTCCCAGTAAGCTGATACCCCCTTTGAGGTGTATGATCCGGACCCGAGCTTCCCTAACTTCAGGGTCCGAATAAGCTCTCCGGAAAGATTGTAAATTCGGATGTTTACTTCAGCCTCCTGAGCCAGCTCAAAGGGAATCCAGGTCTCCGGATTCAAGGGATTGGGATAGTTCTGGCCTAACCTGGTTTTCGTGATTTCAGGCACAGATTGAATCCAGGTCTCTGATTTCAAGAAATCAGGATAGTTTTCCCCTTCGGAAAGAATAGGGGCGGCCTGGGCAGGGTCCAGATGATCAATAATATACCTCGCCCCCTGGATCAGAAGATTAGCCAGGTCAGGATGAATAGCTCCATTGGCATTTTTAACCTGAGAAATGAATTTCTTTAGGGTCTCCTTAGCGGCCTCAAGGTAACCGGCCGCTATTTGATACCCGGCCATGTTCAGCTTGGCAATCAGGGCATCAGCTAATGGTTGGCTGCTGATCAGGTCCATCTGATAGCCAATCTTTACCGCGAAGATCATCAGATTAATGGTGGCGAGAGGGTCATCAGGCAGTTGTTGAATAATATACCTGGCTTCGGCTATTAAGTAATCAGCTGCCTGGGGCCTTATGTGGGTGCCCTGATAGAGTTTTACCTCCTTGATATATGAGAAGAGGCAGATTTTGGCCAGGCTGTAATAACGGTAGTCAATCAGTTTCTTAGCCAGGACCGCCTTGGCTCGCAGAGAGAGCCAGATCCATTGGGAGTCAATAAGTCCCTTTTTGTAGCACACATTCGTGGCCTCAATCAGGGTATCAATGGTGGCTTCAACCTCAAAGGCCACCAAAGCAGAAGCGGAATCACCCTCTCTGTTCCAGGCAGTAACTACCAGGGTATGCTCGCCTAACTTGAGCTGGAAGAGGTTGAGGATGTCACCGTTGGACAACGCCTTTTCCCCATCAAGAATGGCCGTAACTGAATCTATACCTGACTCCGGATCGGTGGCGGTAAAGGAAACAGATACGGTGTCAGAGTGAAGATAGGGCCTGGCCTCCGGAGATTCTATCGTCACTAAGGGAGGCGTCACATCTCCTGTCTGTTCGGCTACAATAAAGTTGAGGGCGGCTAAACCTTCGCCTAAACCAGGACCGGTAGTAAGAATGGGGACGCCACTGATTAGATCAACCGTGTAAATAGTTTCATCCCAGAAGGTGAGGCCCATTCCCCCTGAAGCGTAGTCGGAATAGGCTTCACAATAGGTGGTAGCCCCATTGACCACAAAAGGACGGTCTTGAGGGACATAAGTATGGGGACTATTCTGCCAATCAGCCGCAGGATTGATTTGGACAAAACCGTCTATATGCCTTCCCGCCTGATCCACGGTATCAAGGGTCAGGGTAAGGGGGAAGAATTGAAAAACAACCCTGGCGGTGCCTGATCCGGCGCCCGGGGTTTGGGTTTGAACCACCCGACTATCAGTAGCATCAATGGTGTAAATCATATCCTCATTAATAGTTAATATATTTTCCTCAGTTCTGTAACCGGCAAAACCAAGGAAGCGGTTCATAATACCGTCAGGAAGCTCCATCACGCATGGAGTAGAGTGCCAACCCTGGTCAGCCAATTGGAACAACCCCTCGATATGTTGACCATTTTGGTTCACTGTATCAAAGGTCACCGACAAAAAGTGGAAGAGACAATCAATAGTGGCGGCGCCTGGGCCAGGGCCAGGGCCGGAAGTTATTTCACCATTCACTGTATAGGCGGTATCTTGCCAGATAGTTATTGTTTTGGTAACCGTTTTAAAAGCGGCAAAGAAATCAAAGGTAACGGTGCCTCCATTGACTATAAGCTCCGGTTTAGAATTAGTCGGCTCATAAGTATAGGGGGTGAAATGGTAGATACTAAAGGCGCTTATCCAAACCTCTCCATTTTCTACATGTTGGAGATTCCCATCCAGTGTATCGCAAGTAATAGAAAGGGGCAGGAACTTGAAAATAATCCGGGCGGCCCCTGCTCCAGCGCCAGATTGCACGGTTTGAGTCACGGTGACATCGGTAGCATCAATGATATAAATGTTGCCCTCGGTAAGGGTTACAATCTGCTCTGCTAACCTGTAACCGGCGTATCCGGTGAACACAGAGGTCGCTCCGGCCGGTATAGTCAGCGTAAAGGGCGCCGCCTGCCAATCCTGACCGTATATCTGAACATAACCGCCAATATGCTGGCTGTTTTGATCGACGGTATCGATAGTCAGGGTCAAGGTAGAAAAGATAAAATCTACGGTAGCCGTGCCTGCGCCTGCTCCCGGCTTCTCAGTTACTCCATCTTGAACGGTGTAGGCGGTATCCTCCCAAACAGTTATCGTCTGAGTAACCGTAGAGCTAAAGGCCAAGGCCTCGAAAGGAACCGCACCCCCGTTGACAATCAATTCCGGATGGCGGTGCTGGGGAGTGTAAATGTAAGGGGTGACCTGCCAGGGGGCATAGGCAGCCGGTCGAATAAAACCGTCAGCATGTTGCTCGGCTACGTCGAGTGTATCACAGGCAACGGAGAGAGGGAAGAAGGTAAAGATCACCTGGGCGGCGCCGCTGCCTGCGCCGCTGCCGGTGGTCATACTTACTGAAGCACCTGTGGCATCAATGGTATAAATGGTATCCTCTTGAATAGTTATGATCTGTTCTACGGTTCTGTAACCACTGAAGCTGGTAAAAATTGTAGAGGCGCCCTTAGGCATAGTTACCGTGGCCGGCGTAGCCTGCCAATCCTGGCCATATTTCTGGATAAATCCATCAATATGTTGACCATTCTGGTCAACGGTGTCTAAATAGACGGTTAAAACCGTGAAGACAAAATCAATCGTGGCCACGCCTGGGCCTGGTCCGGGACTGATAGTTGTTTCATCACCCACGGTATAGGCCGTATCTTGCCAGACTAAGACGGTTCGGGTAATCGTAGTAGATACAGCCATGGCCTCAAAGGAAACCGTCCCGCCATTAACAATTAAATCCGGGGGGCTGTTCTGAGGGGTAAAGGTGTGAGGGGTGGCATGCCAATCAGCATAATAAGCCGTTCGCACCCAACCCTCAAGATGCTGCTGGCTTCCATCCACGGTATTAGTGACCACAGAAAGGGGGAGAAACTGGAAATTAATCTGGCTAAGGCCACGGCCGGCCCCTGAACTACTTGCCTGGGTTACCGAAGTATCAGTAGCGTCAATGGTCAGAATGGCATCATCCAAAATGGTTACGATTTGCTCTACGGTTCTAAAGCCGGCATAGGCCGTAAAGATAGTGGCCGCCCCATCCGGCAAGGTCATAATATGCGGGCTGGCCTGCCAATCCTGGCCGTATGGCCGGATATAGCCGGGGATATGCTGGCCATTCTGATCGACGGTATCAATCGTTACACTCAGGTCTGCGGCCAGGGCAAGGTTAGGACTTATTACACTGGTGAAAGCCAATAGAGTGGCGACCAGTAAAAAGAGTAATACTTTTCTCATCTGTGGTTCTCCTTTTTTTTGATTGTAAGCGTTCAGCCCCTAAGGCACAAACTCGATCCTCGATGCTCGATTCTCGATGCTCGATCCTCGATGCTCGATCCTCGATGCTCGATCCTCGAGCATCCAGAATCGAGCATCCAGCGTCCAGTCTCATGGGATGAACGGTTACTTTTGATTTACGCTCGATTCTAAGATTCCTATATCGAAAATCAAGCGGTTAGATTGGCCCCATTTTTCTGTTTTAAACCATTAGCCCCTTTTCTATATTTTTAAGACATCGGCCCCTCCGCTGTCCTAACTCTGTAAATTACCTAAAGGTATTGGCATCACTCCTTTCTAACGTGATCCTTTAAATATCCGTAAAGCAAATCTGGGATCAGAAAAAGATCCAAAAGGACTCTTGGAAGATAATTCATTTACCCCTATCCGCTTCAAGGCAAAAAGGTCATTCTGGCCACTACCATAGTTATTTCCCCCTTCTTTGATGGAACAAGCCGACTGGAAATTATTTTCCCAGACTATCTTCTTAATCCCATCCTCTATCTCTCCAAAAGGATAGGAAAAGTGGCCGACCGGTTCCTTTAACCTGATTTCAATGGCCGTCTTGGATTCCACAATCTCCTTTCTGGCAGCTTCAAGGGGTAATTCTGTCAAAGACAGATGCGAGTGGGTATGAGCTCCGAAGGATATCCCTTCTCTCTTCATTTCATCCACCTCTTCCCAGGACAACATAACTCTATTAGAGGAGGCGGCTGTATCTTCTCGGCCAACTTTAAGGTGGCTTATAATCTCTGTTCTTACTGACTCCACCATACCCTTTAAGATAGAAATCAGCTTGTTTTTAGCCTCCTCTCGCTCTTTTCCCTCTTTAGCCTCAATCTCTAAAAGGCATTTTTCTACTTCCACCGGATAAATACCTCGGCGAACCTGGCCGTTTTTTTGTTCTAAAAGAGAGTCTACCTCATCCCACCAGAGCCGGCGGTCTGTGCCTATAAAATTGGTGGTTAGGAAGATAGTGGCCGGCAGAGAATATCTTCTCAGGATAGGAAAGGCTTGGGTGTAATTATCCCTATATCCGTCATCAAAGGTAATCACTACTATATCCTCCTTCAGGGGGATTTCTCCTTTAAGAAAAGGCATCGCCTCATCTAAAGACGCAACCTTAAAATTATTCCTGAGGAAATTCATCTGCTTCTCGAAAGTGGCCGGAGAAACAGCCATCTGAGGTCTAACATAGTCATCTATCACCCGATGGTAAGAAAGGATAATGACCTTGGGCCGACGAATCTTTCTAAACAGATCAAGCGATCGGGTATAATAAAGACAGACTCCCATGAGCCATCTAATTATTTCACTCCAGGAATTTCTTTCTCTCTTTGCCTCCATTTCCTTCCTTTCCAGTAAATGCAGGGTAACCGTTCAGCCACAGATGCACACAGATGAAACACGGAAAATCCGTGAGCCGTGTCCGTGATTCGGGTCTGTCCTTAGGCTGTAGGGACAACCCTTGTGGTTGTCCGTCTACGGAACGGACATGGACAAGCACGGACAGGGACAAGCCCTGTCCCTACACTTCCGCCTTCTGTCCTGTTATTTATCCGTGCTAATCCGTGCAGCTATACCTGAACGGTTACAATGTCAGCACAGCCCTATCCTCCCTCCAGAGGATAAGATTAAACGACATGGAATTAAGCGGTAAGGCTGAGTAGTTCCAAAAAAATCAGTGTTTCATCCGTGTAAATCCGTGGCTGAATAGTTACAATCGGCCAGAACTATCGCCCTCTGGATTTATAGATAGCAAGAATTATGCCAACTTTACCTGCTCAGCCTTTTTAATCGGAATGAAAATTTTTTTTAGACAGGCAGGGGCCTGTAAGGTTCTAATTGACGGAGACTCACCCGCATAGAGTCAAAAGTTGTCTGGATAAGTCGGTGAGTAAAATATCTTATCTTTATTCTTATTTCTATATGTAAATGCTGCGTTGGCTCTAAAAATTACTATTATTAGGCATCTATTGCCACCACTACTTATTAGCTGCTTTTTCGAGAAAACTCCTCTTGGCGGCATATAAAGGGCCAGATTTTTTTGTAAAAAAAACTTACATCGAAAGAGATAGTCGTATCTACTCAAAATCAAGTTAAAAAAGTAAGCTCATTACAGATTATAGTGCTATGGGTTAAGTTTCATCTCCTTTTGTCCTGACAGCGTCGGCATAAGAGTTTCCCCTCCCTTGATGGGCTTATCCTTACCCACATCTTTTAAAAACCACGAAGAACACGAAGGGCACGAAGAATTATAAAACAAATATTTTTTTCTTCGTGTCCTTCGTGCTCTTCGTGGTTTATCCTTGATTTTCATCAAGGCAGGCTCTTGTTTACCCCATCCTTTTACCCAATTTGTGGGTAAGGATAAGCCCATCAAGGGAGAGGGAATTT
>JBFMHI010000055.1 GCA_040753085.1 bacterium
ATTACTGGATTCCCGCTTTCGCGGGAATGACGAGAGGTTATTACAAAGTATTTGTATTTCAAGTAGTTACAAAAAAGTGCAAAAGTATAGTAACACCAGAAGGTCTAAAAAACAACCTTCAAAATAGAAGGGGCGTATTGTCTCTTCGGCCAAAACTGTTACCACTTTTTAGGGCTGTTTCTGAACGAAATGAGACAATGCCCGGATTTTTTATCCCATGCTGCCATCCGATTTATCCTTCCACCACATCCCCCTCAATCGGGTCAACCTTAACGCCTTGTTTGTCTAAATCATCCATCGCCTGTTCGATCTCTTCCATCTCACCCTCAAGCTCCAATATCATCCAGCCGATTTCCTCATCAATATTAGCCCGGCGGATATTGGTGACCACCTTGAAATCGTGACCTAACTGATAGATGATGGGTTTGGCGACCAACTTCTTTGGAAATCTCAAGGAAAGCCGCATCTTAGCCAAGTAAATCACCTCCTATTTTACAAATTTTCCATAACTATTCAGGTAGATAGGCTGAAGACTGAAGGCTGAAGGCTGAAGTTCAATAGCCTTCAGCCTATCTACCTGAGTAGTTACTCTCTTTAATAGAGGCTGAATAGTTACAATTTCCCTTGACATAGCAGTATATCTATACTATACTACCGATAGTAGAAAGGAGGTACTGCTATGTCTACTTATTGCAAAAGGGCTCAGGTGCTTTTTACGGAAGAGCAGTACCGGTTATTATCAGAAGCTGCCCAAATAGCCCATAAGCCGGTAGGCACAATAATTCGCGAATCTCTCGAAAAAACTATTCTCGCCCCACGAAAACAACAAAAGAAAAGAGAAGCAGCCAGACGGATCTGCTCAATGAATCTGCCCACCATTGAATGGGAAGAATTTGAAAAAGAATTAGTCAAGGCTCATACCCCTTGTGATATATTAGAAGAGGAATCTAAAGAATAAATCCACTTCATCTTCAAAACCTCATCTGGCAAAATTCTTCATAGTCGATTAGCTTGGTAATGGTTGGATTCTTGCCACATAGGGGGCAAGCTGGGTCTTTGTGCAGTTTCACCTCCCGGAAGTTTGTCCCCAGGGCATCGACCACCAGTAACCTACCTTTTAGCGGCCTCCCGATCCCTAAGATAAGTTTTATGGCCTCTAATGCCTGGATCAACCCCAGCATTCCCGGCAGGACCCCCAATACCCCGGCCTCCTGGCAACTGGGCACCATACCTGGCGGCGGTGGCTCCGGATATAAGCAGCGATAACACGGCCCATCCGGTGGGTCAAATACCGTCACCTGCCCCTCAAACCGGAACACAGCGGCGGAGACATTGATCTTGCTGCTCATTACCGCGGCATCATTAACCAGGTACCTGGTCGGGAAATTATCACAGCCGTCCAGGACTAAGTCGTAATCCTTAAGGATGTCAATGACATTGTCAGAAGAAAGCCGCTCTTGATAGGTAGCCACCTCTACATCCGGGTTTAAGGCAGTAATCGTCTCTCTGGCCGATTCCACCTTTGGCTGACCAATCCGGCTGGTATTGTGAAGTATCTGGCGCTGCAGATTACTGGTATCAACTACATCGAAATCAACGAAGCCCAGCTTGCCTACTCCGGCCGCCGCCAGATAATAGCCGGCCGGACAGCCTAACCCACCGGCCCCAATTAAAAGCGCTGATGCCCCTAAAAGCTTCTTCTGCCCTTTTCCTCCCACCTCTGGCAGGATGATATGCCGGGCATATCTTTTTATCTGCTCTTCCGTAAAGGTGAGTTTCGGGTTTCGAGTTTCTTGTTTCGAGTTCATTCTTTGTTCCTCGGTAACTATTCAGCCACAGATGGACACGGATGAAACACTGATTTTTTGTAAGCGTTCAGCCACTAAGGCACAAAGACACAACCTCGATCCTCGATCCTGGATGCTCGATTCTGGATGCTCGATTCTGGATACTGAATCCTTTACCAGCATCGAGGATCGAGCATCGAGGATCGAGCATCATGTGCTGAACGCTTACGATTTTTTTAATATATGAATCATTAAATCCGTGAACCGTGTCCGTGATTCGTGTCTGTAAGGCAACCACAGTTGGGCAACCACAAGGGGTTGCCCCTACTCTCACCTTTGTCTTCTGTCCTCTGCTATCTGCTATTTATCCGTGCTAATCCGTGTTAATCCGTGGCTGAATAATTCGAAAGGCGGAATTCAGAAGGCGGAAGGCGGCATTAGCCTCCGGCAATAGCCGGCACAATCGAGACCTCAGCCCCATTTTCCACCTTTGTCTGTTGTCCCTGCAGAAATCGGATGTCCTCGCCATTAACATAGAGGTTAATGAAGCGGCGCACCTTGCCGTTCTCATCACAAACCCTCTCTTTAACCCCTGGAAATTCAGATTCCAATCCATCAATTATCTCCGAGACATTCCCTGAACCACTCAGTTCTACCTCTGCCCTGCCACCCGTTAATTTCTGCAAGGGACTTGGAACCAACACCTTAATCGCCATCTGGCTTCACCTCTTTTTCAAATGATTTTAGATTAGGCTCAATAATAACCGGGCCTCCAATCTTATCACTCACTACTTCCTGGGTTTTTAGTCCATTACCGGTGATACAGATAACGATCGATTCATCGGATGGGATTCTGCCCTGCTTGATCAATTTTCTGGCGCAGGCCAGAGTCACCCCTCCAGCCGTCTCGGTAAATATCCCCTCGGTTTTAGCCAGCCACTTTATGGCCTCGACCATCTCCTCATCAGTAGCTGACTCCCCAAAACCGCCTGAGTCTTTAACGGTCTTATAGGCATAGTAGCCGTCAGCCGGATTGCCAATGGCCAGGGACTTGGCAATAGTCTTGGGCACTACCGGTTTGATGAAGTCGGTATCCTCTTTTACCGCGGTCACAATGGGACAGCACCCTTCTGCCTGGGCCACATAAACACGGGAGTCTGCCTTATCATCTTCGATCAGGCCTATCTTTTTAAGCTCCTTAAAGCCCTTATCTATCTTGGTAATCAATGATCCTCCCGCCGCTGGGACAATTATATGTTTTGGCAACCGCCAACCAAGCTGTTCGGCTATCTCATAGGCCATAGTCTTTGATCCTTCGGCATAATAAGGCCGGATATTAATATTAACAAAGGCCCAGCCATATTTGGCGGCAATTTCAGAACAGAGCCGGTTAACCTGGTCGTAGTTGCCCCTAACACCTATCAGATGGGGAGAATAGATGAGCGAGGCCACCACCTTACCGGCCTCTAAATCAGCCGGAATAAAGATATAGCATTTGAAACCGGCCACGGCTGTTTGCGCCGCCACTGAATTAGCCAGATTGCCCGTTGAGGCACAGGCCACGGTGTCAAAGCCGAACTCCCTGGCTTTACTCAAGGCCACCGCTACCACCCGGTCTTTAAATGACAGGGTAGGGTGATTGACTGAATCATCCTTCAGGTACAACTCTTTCACACCCAATTCCTTAGCTAAGTTAGTCGCCCGAATCAAAGGGGTAAACCCGGAGGAAAGCCCATCCCTCGGTTCTCCATCAACCGGCAATAGCTCCCTGTATCTCCAGAGGTTAGTGGCCCGGGAAACTATCTTTTCCCGGCTGAAAAGCCCTTTGATTACTTCATAATCATATTCCACCTCCAGAGGCCCAAAGCAGAATTCACATACATGAAGCGGATCTTTAGGATATTTCCGGCCACATTCTCGACACCTCAGTCCTTTTATCCTGTCCATATTTATCACCACCTTTCTCAATGGCATATTTTGGATTTCGGATTGGAGGAAATGAAATAACTATTTGTTAAGGAGGCCAAAATGAAATCCTCATTTATCTTCCTCGTTCCCTTTTCGCACATAAAGTTTGTAGAACCCATCCTCCCTTTCGAGCTTCAGGAACCTGGTGCCGCTTCTTTTACACCAATTAGGCAGATCTTCCAATATATCAGGATCATCGGCTAACACCTCCAGGGTCTGTCCGATTTTAAGCTCGTTCATCTTTTCCGTGGTCAGTATTATTGGCACGGGGCAGTACACCCCAATGGCATCCAGGGTTGCGTCCGCATCCATTTCTTCCTCCCAAATTCGTGGTTCGTTGTTTGGGTATCGGGATTCGATTCCCGATCCACGAGTCACGATCCCCGATCGACGAGGTCCTTACCACAAGCCTGACAAAAAGGGGCCTCATCTGAAATACGACCATCACAATACGGACAATGACATTCAGCCGACTTTTGTTGATAATCCTCAATGGCCTTATGGAGAGCATCCGCCCCCAAATTAGAGCAATGCAATTTATTCGGCGGCAATCCCCCAAGTTCGGCGGCTACCATCTTATTGGTAATAGTCATCGCCTCCTGAAGTGTTTTTCCTTTAGCCATCTCGCTAACTATACTCGATACCGCAATAGCCGCCCCACAGCCAAAGGTCTTGAACTTGACATCACTAAGTCGCCCATTATCTACCTTTATATAAAAACTCATCACATCCCCGCACACAGGATTGCCTACCGTCCCTACACCGTCAGGATTTTTAATCTCACCCACATTGCGGGGATTAGCAAAATGCTCCATCACCTTCTGACTATAATCAAACATCCCTATCCCCCTTTCTAACTTCATCGTGACTCAGGCTTCCAGCCCGTGGAGAAGATTAGCGAAGTTCTGAACTATACAGCGGCGACATCCCTCGCAGCCGCTCGACAATAGGCGGCAGTTTTTTCAGGACATAATCGATCTCCGCTTCGGTATTCTCCCGGCCCAGGCTAAAAAGAAGCGACCCCTGGGCCTGCACGGCATCAACCCCCATGGCCTTAAGCACATGGGATGACTTTAAGGCCTGGGAAGTGCAGGCCGAGCCGGATGAGGCGGCAATTCCTTCCATATCCAGCAAGATTAGCAGGCTCTCGCCTTCCACAAACTTGACACTTAGATTTAGATTACCCGGCAGCCTTATTTCTGGATGACCGTTTAGATACAGGTGGTCAATCCGCTGCTTCAGGCCAGCAAATAACCGTTCTCTTAGTCTAAGGGTATGCTCCGCCCAATTACCTGTTTCCTGTTTAGCGATCTCTGCCGCCTTGCCCAAGCCGACAATGCCGGCTACATTCTCTGTCCCGGCTCTTCTGCCTCTTTCCTGAATTCCTCCATCAAAGAGTGGTATGATTCTAACGCCTTGGCGCACGAATAGTGCGCCGGTTCCTTTGGGGCCGTAAAACTGTTGTCCGGACAGACTCAACAGGTCAACGCCGAGCTTTTCCACATCCAGTTCAACCGCACCTGCTGCCGCCACGGCATCGGTGTGAAAATAGATGGCGGATTGGGCTCTGATAATCTCGGCTATTTCAGCGATAGGTTGAAGGGTGCCGACCTCCTGATTGGCCAGTTGGACAGAAACCAGAATAGTCTGATCAGTTATGGCTTCTTTTACATCCTGAGGATTGACCAGACCATAGCCGTCTACGGGCAAATATGTCACCTTAAATCCCCATTTTTCCAATGTCCGGGCAGTATGAAGCACTGAGAAATGTTCAATGGATGAGACGATAAGGTGTTTGCCTTTATCTTGTCTGGCAAAGGCAATCCCTTTTAAGGCCAGGTTGTTAGCTTCAGTGCCATTCGAGGTAAAGATTATCTCATCCGGCTTTGAACCGATGAACGCCGCCACCTGATCCCTGGCCGCACTTATCCCCTTTCTGGCGGCGGCCCCAACATGATGAAGGTTGGAAGGGTTGCCAAAGTTATGGCGCAGATACGGCAGTATAGCCTCTAAGACTTCAGGATGCAGGGGAGTAGTAGATACGTGGTCAAGATAGACTTCCATGTTCAATGGCGGATTTTGGATTTCGGATTTCGGATTAGATCTCACGGCTAAAAACCTCCTTACAGAAGTTCTCTAATCCCAGGCGATTGATTAACTCACCCAGTCTTTCGCGTTTATTGGCCAGCCTGACATAGGCGGCCAGGATTTTCTCTACTAGGTCTGGAATTTCCTGAGTAGCCACAAAGCTGTCAAAAATCACGCCCAGTTGAGGTCTCCTGCCCCACTTGCCACCGACAAAGACTTCCCAACCGCTTCGATTGACCTTGATCGCATCAACCGGGCAAACCTTGATGCACTTGCCATCGTGAAGACATTTGGTATAGTCAAAGACCGGCTTCCCATCCACCAATTCAATGGCTTTTTCCGGGCAGACCTCAGCGCATAACCCGCAGCCTATGCAGGCCTCTTTGTCCTTAAGCATAGGTTCCACCACGGCCATCAAGCCCAGATCATTCTCATTGTGTTTGGAGCAAGCATTAGGGCAACCGGAGATTCCCATCTTAAACTTATGCGGCACGCCGTAGCGTCCGTAGAATCGTTCGTCAAGCATCTTGAGCAGGCTCTGGGTATCACCCAAGGCCAGGGGACAGATATCCGTCCCCTGACAGGCCACAATTACCCGCACCCTTGAGCCGCAAGCGCCCAGGATTAAGTCGACCTCTTTTAGTTCCTCCCGGACCCTTTCCACATCCTCGAATTTGACATGGGAGATTTCAAATCCCTGGCGGGTAGTGATGTGAACATAATTCTCCCCATAAGCTTCAGCTAAATCAGCTATCTTACGTAATTGTGCCGGGCTAACATTGCCGCCGAGAATCTTCACCCGCACACTGAACAGATTCTTCTGTTTCTGGCTAATAATTCCACCGGCTTTAAGTTCTTCCAGATTTAAGGCCATCTCTCAAGGCAGAGCCTAAAACCCAGCATACAGAGTTTATCTGGGCGCTGGGTTCTGGGTTCTGTGTTCCTCCTTTAAGCAGTCTGACAAATGCTCTAAAAATACCTCGGGTATCCTGGATCTGAATCTATCCGGGTTATAAACAACGTAGAAATCCATAGCTAAGTCTATTCCTTCCACTTTGACCTCTTTGATCAGATTAAGCTCAAGCTCATTTTCAATCGCTATCTTAGGAACAATAGAAACCCCTATCCCGGCCATTACCCCTCTTTTTATGGCCTCAGTGTTACCTAAGGACATAATGACGTTCAAGTCGCCTTTTTCCAAACCCCCTTCTTCGAGTCTTTTTTCAATGGCCATCCTTGTTCCAGAGCCCTCAGTTCTTAACAAGAGAGGCTCTCCTTTTAACTCGTCAAGACCTATCTTGTCTTTAGAAGCCCAGCGATGGTTCGGCGCAACTATCAGAACCAGCTCCTCCTTGATAAACTCTTCAAAATCAAGCTCCTGGCGTGTTGGTTTTGCCCCAACTATTCCTACCTCCAAGGCCCCTTTGATTACATCTTCCATTATCTCAGTGGTATCTCCAATCTTTAAGGAAATCTCTACACAAGGATATATCCCTTTAAATGAAGCCAACTGCGAAGGGAGGATATATTCACCCACAATGGTGCTGGCGCCTACTCGTAGAGTTCCTTTGGCCAGGCTGTCCACATCGCTTATGGCTTGAACCGCTTCGTCACACAGGCTAATAATCTTCCGGGCATACCCATAGAAGGCCTTGCCTTCTTCAGTTAATACTCTATCCCTCCTGGAGCGGTTAAACAAGCAGGCGCCCAGGCTGCCCTCCAAAGACTGCACCTGTAAAGTAACGGTAGGCTGGGTTAGGTGAACTACTTTGGCTGCCTTTGAAAAACTGCCCGTTTCTACTACGGCGCAGAAGGTTCTCAATTCCCTTAATTCCATCTTTATCCTCGCCTCCCAAGAGTGTGGCTAAAATCTGGGGGAAGAAGCAGATAAAAATATATATAATCGTTTTACTTGACTTTAGTATAACATAAAAAACACCTATCTGTCAAATGCAAAAAAGTCATAAGACTATGAGAAAAAATCATAGGGCCTTCCTGATCCAGAGCCTAAATGCCTCTTTTATTCTATCTACTTTAATAATCTGATGCCCTTCATCCTTGACCGAGCGAGGGACATTTTCCAGGGGTTGGCCGCTATCAAGCACCACTATCATTATTTCACCCGGTTCGATTCTTTCCAGGGCCAGCCTTGTCTTGACAAAGGTAAAAGGGCAGACCTCCCCTCGAAGGTCTAAATATTCGGCTAAGGATATAGTTTCAGTTTCAACATAAGTTTGGATCATTTTCATTTACCTCCTATTCAACTACTTCTGTGGCGTCAACCTTTTACCGGCATTTACCTCCCCGAAAGCCTCGAGCCTTCGGGAAGGTCAGGGTCGCTATTCTGAACGATCAGGTGAGCGCGAGCAACCGGCGAAAGGCTTCCGCCAACGTGGACTACGCCCTACCATACTCAGGGCAAACACAGGACTCAGTTATCTTCAAAGGTTTTGTGTGAATCCCGCATTCACCGCCGCATTTGCTTGTGCCCGCCCAGCGGCCGGCGCGTTCATCTTCCTCATTAGTGATCCTCGTGCAAGGCTCGCAGCCTAAAGACCTGTAGCCCTTGGCATAAAGGGGATTCACCTTCACCCCGTTAAGGGCAAGATACTGCCAGACCTCTCTTTCTTTCCAGATGAGAATTGGATTTAACTTAATCAAATCTTTATCCCGCTCCTCAACCTCTTTAAAATCTGTGCGTGTCCATCCTTCCGTGCAGCGTAAACCCGTAACCCAGCACGTTACATTCATCTCCTCCACTGCCCAACGGGTAGGCTCGACCTTTAAAAGATGGCAGCATCTATCAGGGTCGGTCTCATAAAGCCTATCCGGAATCTCGGTATCATTTTTGTAGACCTTAAGAAGCTCTGGATACCGGGCGACCTCTTCATGCATAAATTGAACCGTCTCTTTCGGCTTGAACCTTGTGGTAATTATGAAACCCCGGATTTTAGGGTCTACTTTTTTGGCCATGTCCCATACGGCCACAGAATCCTTACCCAGGCTGTCAGCTACGACTAAACCGTCACCATATCTTTCGTATGCCTCTCTTATAAGCGCCAGGGACCTATCCACTTTCTCTTTAAAATTCAGCCCAAACACCAATTTCTTTAAATCATCTTTGTTTTCTAATAAGCTCATACTTTTACCTCCTCGGATAATATTTAGTACCGTAACTACTCAGGTAGATAGGCTGAAGGCTATTGAACTTCGGTCTTCAGCCTATCTACGGACCTCCTTTCTGGAAGTAATAAAAAAACCCATTACCAAAACTGGTAATGGGTTTAAATCCTCACTTAATTTATTATTGACTCCTTTTGATTCATTACCAGTGTGTAGACATACTTATCTCCCTTTGACAACAGCACATACCGCTACACATCAGTAATAGATTCAAAGAAGTCCTCATTGGCCTATCTCCTTTTCTACTTCTATCGGTCATTATACCATAAACCTTTATATCTTGGCAAATTAAAAGATTCTAATCCTGATATAGGGATTCTTTATGTGGCCAGGCCACTTTTGCTCAATGACCAAACAAGCAGCTAAACTTATCATATTTTAGCCACTAAGACACAAAGGCATAAATTGGCGATGTTCATCGTTTGGGCCATTTTTCGCAGACATCTGGTAGTCTGAAAGTAAATTTTTCTTGCAATATTATACCATAAATGATATAATAATGCAAAAGTTTCCACACAGTCTGTCGTCAGGCGGAATGTCGAATCGTAACCGTTCACCTCACCACGGAGACACAGAGACACTGAGAAAAATCTAAAGGAAATGGCGTATTCTTCATCGTCTACTCGAAAGGTAACATCATCAGTTGAATATTGAAGACATTATTGACGCGATACGTCACAATCAGATACGGATCACCGACCATGCTGATGAGGAAGCCCAAGCGGACCATCTCTCCTTTGATGAGATCTTCGTCAGCGTTTTTCAAGGTGAGATTATTGAAGACTACCCTGATGACAAGCCGTACCCCAGTTGCCTGATTTATGGTGAAACCTTTGGCAAAGAGCCGGTGCATAGTGTTTGGGCCTACAATGAGGAGAACGAGTGGGGGGTACTGATAACAGTCTATCGTCCTGACCTGCGACGTTGGATTGACTGGCGTACAAGGAGGCCAAGAGATGCTACCCTTTAGTAAATGTCCGGTATGTGGTGGTGAAGTGGTTGAAAAAGAGGTTGAGAAGTTGCTGCGTGGTGGGGCGCATACCGCCGTGGTCACGGTACGGGCAGAGGTGTGCTTGCATTGTGGCGAACAACTGTACTCCAAAGAAACCATCAGCCACTTTGAGCAAATTCGAGCCAAGCTAGCGCGTCAAGAAGTGGCAGAGTTTCAACCTTTGGGGCAATCATTCCAAGTTGTGGTTTAACATATCAGCAGGGGCGGCCCAACGAGTCGTTGCAGCAGACGTGGCTGTCGAGGCTCCACTTGTTGCCGGTCTTGGTTTTGTATCGTTCAGGTGGTTGTTGGGCACGTCGTTTCAGGCGCCACGCCGCTGAGCTTCTGGCCGCGGATGAGCTGAGCTGGTTCGTCCGCCTGCGGCGGACGAACCCTGACAGCCCTTCGGCCTGCAGCTCATCTGTGGCCCCGATGGCGCGGCCTCCCGGCCATCAGACGGCTGGAGCCGACGGTCGTCGCCGCGAGTTTGCTCACGGCTCCTCCCGCGGCTCAGCCGCAGCCCCGTTAGCCGGGCTATCCGATGAGGAGATATGCGTATGCCAGTCATAGCACGGTTCTACGGTATCGTTATCAAAATGTACTTCAGCCAGAGTGAACATGGTGTGCCGCACTTCCACGCGATCTACGGCGAGTACAACGGCGTCTTCGATATCCAAACACTGGAAATGATCGAGGGGGACTTGCCTGTACGGGCGCATAGACTGGTCAGAGAGTGGGGCGAGCAATACCAGCAAGAACTACTGCGGATGTGGAACAACAATGAGTTTGTGCGATTGCCTGGTCTGGAGTAGGAAAATGAATGCTCCGAGAGTGAAATCGGTAAAACCTTTGCAGGAAAGGCGATTACTTGCCACATTTATCAACGGGATTCAAAAAGTCTACGACTGCAACGAGATTATGCACCTGGATCGTTTTCGGTTATTGCAGAACGAAGCCTTTTTCAAGACGGTCACGGTTGATTCTGGGGGATATGGGGTATCTTGGAATGATGAAACGGATTTAAGCGAATACGAGTTGTGGAACAACGGACTTGAGATTGGCCCGGCAGACAAGTTGGTTAGCAGCAGGGGTACTCCAAAAGGTCAGGTCGCAGGCAAAGGAAGTGGTATTCTCGTTCACCCAACAAGCCCCGGCTAACCCTCGTTACAGCCGACCAGGACTGCCCGGCGAAATTGTGGCGAAGGGGAAGGGTCGGCTATCCAGACGGGCAACTGCAAGGGTTATTTTTGCAAGGACGAACCTATCAAATCAAACTTGACCAGGTAATAGTCTTAGATACTGATAAGACAACTAAATCCCATAGATGGAGGGATGATATGACCAGAACGGTTGAAGTTATATACGAAGACAATGTCTTAAAACCTCTCATACCCATAGAAGGGCTTTGGGAGCATGAAAGGGTGATAGTGATTCTTTGTCCTCGCCCTGCTAAGGAAGGTCTCCGTGAGTTGGTTGGAACGTTAACCCATGAAGAGGCAGAGGCAATGCAGAAACTTATTGACGAGGAGTTCGAGAAAATTGAAGGTGAAAGGTGGCGCCTGGGTTAAGATTTGTCAACGCCTTTCTGCTCTGGCTTTTCTTCCTCACTATTACTGAGGGTGGCTTGTTTAAATTCCTTAATTCCTTTGCCTAATGACTTGCCAATCTGGGGCAGTTTGCCGGGACCAAAGATAATCAGGATAATCACCAGGATAATTATTAATTCTGTAACACCGATTCCGAACATTTTTTCACCTCCATAATTTCAGGAACGCTCTCGGATAAAACCTGTTCCTGCTCTGTTTTATCAGAAAGGCTTCTTCAGGCGGCGGGTGGCGGGTTTCAAGTTTGTTAACCCACCACTCGAAACCCAAAACTCGCCACTTGATTCAACTCTCCAGGACAATCACCGCCTCCTTACGCAGGGCCACCTCCACCTCCTTTTGGGTGGCCAGTCCCAGCTTATGGTAGCGATGATTGGGCAGCCTGGCTTCAAAATCAAAAGGCCTGGCCCCGTTGGTAAAGCCGGCCTTGAAGTAGAGGGTATAACTGGTAGAGTCAGGGATGGCCTCGATTATTTTACCCCGGATAACGTTGTCGGCTAATGAATCCCGCACCGGTTTATTATCCTCTAAGACCTTCACCTCTTCCGGCCGAATGCAGAATTTAATCTTCTGACCAAAGACAAGGCCTTCCTTGCCCGGGATAGTAATAACGAACCCATTGGACTTAATCCTTAGCCCTTCAGGAGAAACACCGGCCACTCGCCCCTCAAAGATATTGGTAATATTGAGGAAGGAGGCCAGACTCTGAGATTTTGGCCGATAGAAGATATCCTCTCGCCGGCCTACCTGAACTATCTTTCCTTCATCTAAAAAGCCGATTCGGTCTGAGATAATAAAGGCCTCTTCCAGGTCGTGAGTGATATGAAGGGTGGTAATCTTAAATCCGGCCTGAATCCGTTTAGTTTCCAACCAGAGTTGATGTTTGGTAGCCGGGTCCAGGGCTGAAAAAGGTTCATCCATGAGGAGTAATTTGGGCGTAGTAGCTAAGGCCCTGGCTAAAGCCACGCGTTGGCGTTCACCACCGCTTAAACCACAGACGGAACGTTCCAGCAGAGGTGAGATAGCCAACCTCTCCGCCAATGCCTCTACCCGGCTTCTTATCTCGGCTGGATTAAATTGTCTCTTCTGACGCAGGCCAAAGGCGATATTCTCAAAGACATTAAGATGGCAGAAGAGGACATAATCCTGGGGCACATAACCCATCTGTCGTGACTCAGGTTTAAGCCGGCTAATTTCCTCTCCGCCCAGCCGGATATGCCCCTTTTCTATGGGACGAACACCTAAGATGGCCTCTAAGAGGGTAGTCTTACCTGAGCCAGTTTTGCCCAGAATAGAGAAATACTCTCCCTCCTCTAATTGAAGTTTGTCTACCTCAAGACAGAACTTACCCGCTTTTACTTTCAAGCCATCAATATTCAGCATGTCAGTTTCGAGTGTAATCGTTCACTCGATGCTCGATCCTGGATGCTCGATGCTCGAGCATCGAGCATCGAGCATCCAGGATCGAGCATCGAGCATCGAGCATCATGTGCTGAACGGTTACAGAGATTTGCCCTTTAGATTTTTCTCAGTGTCTCTGTGTCTCCGTGGTGAGGTTAACGGTTACTTTCGAGTTTCGAGTTTCGGGTTAGGCTGAGCGCAGAGCCTGAAACTCGAAACTTATTATCGTTTGGTGGCGGCTTCGCCGCCATAGGCCCCCACCCTTCGAAACAGGAGGATAGAACCCAAGGAGATACCTATTAAGATCAAGGTTACAGCCAGGGCCTTGTCAATATCCCCCTGGGCCAGATTCAAGAAGATGGCAATAGAGAGCACCTCTGTCTTAAAGGCCGTGGCCCCGGCCAGGATAACCGTGGCCCCAAATTCACCGATTGCCTTGGCAAAGGTCAGCACGGTGGCCCCCATTATGCCGCCTCTGGCCTGGGGCAGGCTGACCCGCAGGAAAGCCGAAAGTTCACTGCAGCCAAGGCTTCTGGCCATTATCTCCTGCCGGCTGTCCACGCCTTCAAAGGCCGTTTTCAAGAATTTCAACGAGACGGCAAAGACCACACTGAATTGGGCCAGGATAATACCCAGCGGGGTGAAGGCAAACTGCAAGCCACTGGCCTCAATGCCCTTGCCTATGGGGGTGGTAAAAAAGGCCAGCAGGACGACCCCCACGGCAATGGGCGGCATAACTACCGGTAAATCCAGGAGTGTATCCACCACGGCTTTGCCCCGGAAGTTCCGGCGGGCTAAAAGATAAGCGGCCGGTATGCCCGATCCCACCGCCAGGACAGTAGTAATACCAGCCGTAATCAGGCTCAGGCCAATGGCAAATATAATCTCAGGATGAATTAATGCCTCCAACAGGGACTTGAATTTGATGGATACCCCCACGCCTATGCCTACCACTAAGGTGGAAATAACGTAAAAGAGCAAAGAGCCCCGGGTAATCGTGGCAAACAATGTATCCTCCAGTCTGTTTCTCAAGATAATCTACTCCTTTTTATTTCCTTCTTCCTTCCCGGAGACGAGGGGCTTGTTTGCTAGTAACCGTTCAGCCACTGATTGACACGGATTAGCACGGATAAATAATAGAGGACAGAAGGCGGAGTTGTAGGGACAGAGCTTGTCCCTGTCCGTTCCATAGGCGGATAACCACAAGGGTTGTCCCTACAACCTAATCACGGACACGACTCCCGGACACGGTTCAGGGAAATCCGTGTTTCATCTGTGTGCATCCGTGGCTGAACGGTTACGTTTGCTAACTATGGTATACCCGTACTTCTCGAATATCTCCTTCCCTTTTGCTCCCGTGATAAAACGGACGAACTTATCGGCCAGCTTCTTTTGCTTAGAGAAGCTGATTACTGCCGCCGGAATATTTCGTGACTGGGCTATCTCCTGGGGCAGCTCTACCCCTTCCACCTCCTGAGGCGCCAGGTGCTCATAAAAATCCCACCCGATAATGGCATCGACCTGTTTCAACTTAAGTAAGGTCAATAGATGCTGGCAATTATGGGCATAGGTGACTATGTTTGGCGCGACCTTTTCTTCTATCCCTGCCTGGCGAAATACCTCTAAGGCAATATCACCCAGACAGACCGCCCCAGGTGTGCCAATAGCTATTTTTAGCCCTGGCTGGGTTAAATCTTCGAGTTCGTTGATTCCCTTTGGGTTGGCTTTCCGGATCACAATGGATGGCTTCAGATCACAAATAATGCGCCGAGTCCGGCCATCAACCACTCCCTTATTTTCGGCCTTATCCATATAGTCATCTGAGCCGGGGATGTAGACATCACCCCTTTGGCTTAGCAGAATCTGGGAGAGGACTTCTCCCGAGCCACCGTAGGTAACATCAACTTTTACTTGGTAGTCCTCCTCAAAGAGCCTTACCGCCTCCTCTATGGCTGGCTTGCCCGCCGCACCAGCAAAGACATGGAGACTGTTCTGTTGGCCAGCACATCCTCCCAGTAGCCAACCAAAAATAGTTATCAGCACTAACCGTCTCTTCATTGCTTATCTTCAATGGTAGTAACCGTTCAGGTATAGCTGCACGGATTAGCACGGATAAATAACACAGGACAGAAGGCGGAAGTGTAGGGACAGGGCTTGTCCCTGTCCGTGCTTGTCCAT